>JAFNWZ010000013.1 GCA_017379255.1 Akkermansia sp.
AACAAACATGTATAAGCGCACACTCAAATACGGATTAATCTCCATACTCTGCACCACAGTTCTCAGCTCATGCCTCATCCAGCAGGTTGCAGATAAATTCATCCGCGATGAATATCCCGGCGACCGCCCGCCTCATGTTATTGCGGATGCCAATGGCAAACCTGCCAGCGAAAACTGGATTAAGGTAAACCCCTATGATCTTCCTCCGTCGGGACACCTTGAAGGGAAAGTCGAACATGCAGATGACGGTCTGCCATACGGTCTTCCCTGTGAGTTTTCTGACATTCTGGTGTCTCCTTACGAGCCCCACTACCAGCTGGACTACCGCAACAGCAAAGTGGGCGACAAGGTGTGGGATCCCTACACCCGCAAGCCTTTCTACATACCCCGTTTCATGACCATCAACTAAAATCAGCGTAACGCAGATGAGTTCGAAACATGACCGACGGATTACGGCAGGCGACCGCATCATCGTCATCCTGTACCGGTGCTTCAGTGCCCTGCTCGGGCTTGTAAGCATACGCGTTGTTGCATTATTCGGACGCATTCTGGGTTACCTGGTCTGGATGCTCATGCCCTCCCGCCGCCGGATTGTGGCACGCAATCTGCGCATTGTTGAAAATCCCATGCTGCGCGGCCCACAGCTCCGCAGCATGGTGCGGGAAAACATTGTCCGCACATGTATGAACATGGCCTGCACATTTAAAACAGGCATGCTTACAGATGCGGAACTGAAGCGGGCCGTCACCGTTGTCGGGGCGGATTCATTTGAAGAGAAAGCCTCTGATGGGAAGAGCGTCATCGGTTGTGTCCCCCACGCCGGAAACTGGGAAATACTGGCCCGCATCCGCCCGTATTTCCCCAAGGTCAAACGCTATGGTTCCATGTACCGGCGCCTGGACAACCCCGCCCTGGAACAAATTGTGCTGGAAGGACGCACCCGCTACGGCTGTGAGATGTTCAGCAACAAAAAAGGTCTCAAGGAGGTATTCAGGCTTGTAGGCGAAGGCGGCATGCTCGGTGTCCTTAGTGACCAGTTCACCCAGCAGGGCATCTTTGTTCCGTATTTTGGCAAAGTAACCGGCACAACCCCGCTCCCCTCACTCATCCAGAAGCGCAGTAAAGGGCGCGCCAGTCTCTATGCCGTGGGCAACCGCAGCATCGGCCTTGGCCGCTGGGAAGCAGACCTTGGACACGAAATTCCCCTGCCTGGCAATGAGGCCGGTTTGCCGACACTTACGCACGCCGTCAACCAGGCGCTGGAAGAAGTCCAGAAGAAAAGCATTTTAGACGGATTCTGGATGCACCACCGCTGGAAAGCGACAAAATACATCGCCAGCAACACCAGCGAAGAACAATTCGACATCATCCGCGCCCACGCCAGACTCCCCTTCCGCATCATCGTCTGCGTGCCGGAAGCATTCGAGGAAGCCCTGCTGGCCATCCCCATGATGCGCAGTTTCCAGGCCTGCCGTCCGGATATGCAGCTCACGGTACTTTGTCCGTCTGAGCAAAAAGCCTTCTGGCAAACCCAGCCCTACATTACATACGTTGTCACCACAGATGAGCCGACAAGTCCGGCAGCTCAATTAGAAGCGGATGAACTTTATAAGGATGGTCCGTATGATTACCTCATCATGCTGAGTGATAACGCCAGAATTCTGCGCGAACTTAATAAGCTCGGCCCCCTGTACATCAGCGGTTCCGGGACAAATCCCCTCGCCAGGAAGTTCAACAGCCGGGCAGTCCCCAGTGTCGGTCAGGCTCCCCGGCACAAATCCGAACTTTACCAGGACATCGTTGTCCGCCACCTTGGCGGTGCGCGAGCCGGATACGCAGACTCCACCCTGGGTAACAACACGGCAACCGGGCTCTTCATTGCGCCCTTCTCCACCCTCGGCAGTGCGGATTCGTGGACAACGGAAAAATGGCAGCAGCTCATCTCGCTGCTCCCGGCCAGCCCCAGGCTTCTTGCGTTGGAATCAGACCGGGCAGCCGCTGAGGACCTCTCAAAAACGCTCGGCATCGCCACCTGCATCGTGCAACCGGAAACCGTAGCGCAGGAACTGGGGCCGCAGTGCAGATTGTACGCAGTAGATGGTCTGCTGCCCCAGCTGGCAGCCCTGGTCGGCTGCCCCTGCCATGTTCTCATGGCCAGCCGGCTGGCAGCCGTCTACGCACCGCTGGGCGAAGGACACCACACCGTCTGCAACCATACTCCCTGCCACCCCTGCTACCGCAGCGAGTGTGACCAGGCCACATCCTGCACCTCCGGAATCGCGGCACAGGAGCTTCTTGGTTGAACATAAATCGCAAAAAAACAAACCGCGCAAGTTCATTCCTGCGCGGTTTTCATTTCTTCAGCTTTCCTCCGGGGCGAGCATGAACATCAGCCTATCCACCCCATAGCGCGATACTTCCTTCCAGAGCGTCTTCTCCATTTCCGACACATATTTGCTGCGCTCCTCCGGGGGCATTAGTTCCACGGCATCCTGTCCGTAGCATTCCACGAGGGTGCGCCCGGCCAGGCGTGTAACGAGTTCTTCCCAGAAGGCGGCATCCCGGTATTCATCTATCACATCAGAATAAAAGGCCTGGTCTACATACGAACGCTTGAAAAACCAATACCCGCAATCCGGGTTCAGTTCCATATCGCGCGCTATGCCCGGCACTGTACGCCCGGCCTTGATAATCTCCACCAGCAACTTATGCCAGGCATCTGCCCGGGGGTTGCGCCCCTCCGGCATCGCTTGTCCCAACATGGTGAGAGCCATGGCGCACACCTCTGCGAGGTCGCGCATTTCCGGCTCGGAGAGCTCTAAAGTTACCTTGCCCATGCCCGTTTTATTCAAGCCCGAGCTGCATACGGGCCTCTTCCGTCATCATTCCCTGATTCCACGGCGGATCCCACACAAACTCAACATCAACGCTCTTGACTCCATCCAACGCGGCAATGCCCATCTCAGCCTCCGCCATCAGGTGCGGGCCCATGCCACAACCGGGAGCTGTCAGCGTCATCTGCACGCAGACATGCGTGCCGCCCTCCATCTGGGGAATCAGCTCCACTCCGTAAATAAGCCCGAGATTCACAATATCAACCGGGATTTCGGGGTCATAAATATTTCCCAGAACCTTCCAGACGCGTTCTTCGAGAGTCAGGTTTTCATCACTCTCCTGCACCGCCTGGGAAGCGGCAATAATGCCGGCGCGGGCAGCCTCCTCGCGGGAAATGCGCACCAGGCCCACATCCGTAGCCGCGGTAATGGAGTTCCCCAGCATCTGGGTAACATAGATACGGGATCCCTCCGGGAGCAGCACTGCATTACCCGCGGGAATCTGAATGGCAGCGGTTTCTGCCTCAGTTATCACTTCCTGATTCAACATGGCGCGCGCACGATTATGGCACAATTCGCCCTGCATGCAAGGCAAAACTCCTATACTGACTTAAATCTGCTGCCAGAGCCACACAGCCAAGGCATGGTAGGTCTCATAAATCTCCCGGGCACAATACTTGAAATCCTGCCAGTACCCGTGGAAACTCAGCACACCGAAGCAACGCAGCATCACCACCAGGGCTGCAATATTGGTCAGCATGATAATCATGAACGAAAGCACTACTCCGTTCTCCAGCAAATCCGGCTGCTCCCGGGGAATGACCCACAGAGTCCAGTACACATGAAACGCCCACCAGAAACCAAAGCCGGAAAACAACCACGGCAGATATGTCTCGAACGGAGCAATCCAGTTCGCCACAAAGAACAGCAGCATCCAGACCAGCATCCACAACGGCACAAAGTACGGAGCCAGGGCAACAAACAGATTATCCGTATCGGTATCCACATATCCCCCCTCCATATTCACACTCATGGCCTGCACTTTGCCAAAGCACAAAACGGCAGCCAGAGCATGCGTCAGCTCATGCCCCAGCACATATAAGAATACCAGTACCGCATCCACCAGGCGGAAATACTTCAACGCAGCAAATACCAGCACCCCCAGCACGCTGTACCACACGGGCACACTCTGCCAGAACCCGAGGTCGCTCACCACTGGGGCGGCGTGGTGCAACTGCACCAGCAAGGCAAAAACCATAACCACCGAAAGCGGCAGAAGACCGAGCAATCCGATTCCCAGGCGCACGACCTGCTTCAGCCCATGCACTGGCTCCCAATCCGGGGCATCCTGCAAGCCATACACCGGTTCCAGGTCCTGCCAATAAGCAGCCTGCACCTTCAGACGGCGGATCATGCTGACGGAGCGGGGGCGCAGATGTTCCGTCTCATGCGGCTTATCCACCGGTACACGCCAATCACCGAACTCCGGCACAGGCATGCGGCGGTGGCGGCGTTTCACGAGCTGGCGGGCGGGTTTCATATCGCAGAAGCAGAGCGGACATCCTGAATCGAAATGGACAACGTCGTGCGCCCACGCCACACGTTGCGGTCAATCGTATAGGCAATATCCCAAGGCGGGTCTGGAAGCTTGCGGCTGCCGCCGTTGAAATACATGGCATCGCACTCGCAGCTGCCCTGGCGCAAGCCGAGGCGCAGGTGATTGCCCTGCAAATGCCGCGGCGCATCGGTCAGCATCACATTGCGACTCATGAAAACAGGTTGCGGATTTGAATTACCAAAAGGCTCTAAAAGCTCATAACTATCAAGCAAATCCAGAGTCAGCTCCGGGAAGGTCACCTCTGCATCTATGTTCAGCACCGGATTCAGCCGTTCCGGATCCACGTTTTCCCGCACAAAAGCATCAAAACGCTCGCGGAATGCATCAATCATATCCTCATGAATCACCAGCCCGGCCGCCATATCGTGTCCACCGCCGGAAATCAGCGTATCGGCACAGGCATGAATGGCCTGCACAAGGGAAACCCCGGGAATCGAACGGCCACTGCCCTTGCCGATGCCATTCTCATCCAGCGAAATCACAAAGGTGGGCTTATGGAAGCGGCGCATCAGCAAAGAAGCCACAATACCCACCACCCCAGGGTGCCAGGTACGGGAGCCCAGCACAATCACATTGTCGCGTCCGGGAGAAAAGTTTTTAGCAAGCATCTCCATGGCTTCGTTGCGAATCTTCTCTTCCTCTTGCTGACGAGCCCGGTTGTGCGACTCCAGGCGTTCCGCCAGGTCCTGCGCTACGGCGGTGTCCCGGGTCATCAGCAGATTCAGCGCATCCATCGGATTATCCATACGCCCCGCTGCGTTCAACCGCGGGCCAATGCGGAACGATACATGGCTTGCACTCGGGCGGCGGTTCAGATTTGTCACCCGGTTCAGCGCCTGAATCCCGATATTCCCCCCGCTCTCCATCACCCGCAGCCCATGGCGGGTCAGAAGGCGGTTCTCCTCCACCAGCGGCACAATATCCGCCACTGTGGCAATGGCCACCACATCCAGGTGCTGCTTCAAATCAAACTGCGGCAGGCGGCGCTGCTTCAGCATCGCATGCGCCAGCTTGAACACCACACCGGCACTGCACAAATAGGTAAACGGACTGGACTCCTCCAGCTTGGCATTCACCACAGCCACCGCGGGTGGACGGCCCAGCGTACTCGCTTCGTGGTGATCCAGAATCACCACATCAATCCCCTGGGTCTGCAGCCACGCCACCTCCTCTACAGAAGAAGTGCCACAATCCACAGCAATAATCACATCAGGCTTGCCGCCGCAACGCTCAATGGCATGCGCCATACCTTCCTCGCTCAGGCCATAGCCCTCCTTTGTACGCACCGGGATGAAGTAATCCGTGCGTATATCATACGCCCTCAGAATCGTATACAGCAGGGTTACAGAACTCACGCCGTCCACATCATAATCGCCATAGATGCAAACGTGCTCGCCGTTGTCTGCCGCGCGGAAGATGCGCTCAACGGCCGCATCCATCTCCCGCATCGCGAAAGGGTCGCCTAAATCTGATAGCCTGGGTTTCAGGAATCTTAGCGCCCTTTCTTTCCCGGAAATGCCTCTCTGTGCCAGCAATTTACGAACCAGCAGCGGCAACTGCTGATTCAGTTCCTCGCCGAAATCCACACTCCCGTCAGTCGGGCGCAATTCCCAACTGAACTTAGTACTCATGGCGTCATTCTACCACCCGCCATGCCCAGCGTCAAGCTGGAAATAACAGACACAAAAGGCGTGACTTTTACTCTCCTTCCTGCTACACTCTGGCGTAGCAAACCACTGACCCACCGTGAGCCGCAAAACAGAAAACGAAATCCCCTACGTATCCCACACCCGCGGGCTGTGGATTCTGAGTCCCCTGCTCGTCTTTTTCCTCCTGTATGTCACCACCTCTGTGGCAGTGGGAGACTTTTACAAGATGCCCGTCACTGTTGCATTCATGGCTGCCTGCACCTGGGCATTCATCGTGTGCCGTCCCCGGCGGTTCAGCGAACGCATCGAACGGTTTTCCCGAGGTGCTGCGCACAGCAACATCATGATGATGGTGTGGATTTTTGTACTTGCCGGAGCTTTTGCGCAATCTGCCAAATACATCGGTTCAGTGGATGCGACCGTCAATCTCACCCTTTCCCTCCTCCCGGCCAACATGGTACTGGCCGGGGTATTCCTTGCCGCCTGCATCATCTCGCTCTCCATCGGCACCTCCGTGGGCACCATCGTGGCGCTCATGCCTGTGGCGGTGGGCCTTGCAGATAAGGCAGGAGCCCCGCTCGCGCTCATGGCCGGCGGCGTCATCGGCGGTGCCTTCTTCGGAGACAATCTCTCCTTCATCTCGGATACCACCATTGCTTCCACCCGCACCCAGGGGTGCGCCATGCAGGATAAATTCAAGGCCAACTTTGCCATCGTCTTCCCCGCAGCCCTCCTCGTGCTTGCTCTCTATGTCTACCTCGGCTGGGACCTTGCCCCCGTCACTATCACCCAGGAAACAGAATGGCTCAAGGTTCTGCCCTACCTCCTCGTGCTGGGCACAGCGCTCTGCGGTATGAACGTCATGAAGGTCCTCATCCTCGGCATCATCTCCACCGGCATCGTCGCCAGCATTGGTGAAAAATTCACCCTCATGGACTGGGTCAGTTCCATGGGCAACGGCATGACAGGCATGGGAGAACTCATCATCGTCACCCTCATGGCAGCTGGCATGCTCGAGCTCATCCGTTACAATGGAGGCCTCACCTACATCGTCAAGCATCTCACCGCCTGCATCCGTGGCAAACGCGGGGCAGAATGCAGCATTGCCCTCATGGCCGCCCTCGCAAACTTCTGCACCGCCAACAACACCGTCGCCATCGTCGCCGTCGGCAACATTGCCCGCAGCGTCGCGCAGAAATACGGCATCTCTGCTCCCCGCTCCGCCAGCCTGCTCGACACCGCCTCCTGCGTCATCCAGGGCATCCTGCCCTACGGTGCCCAGCTCCTCATGGGCTCCGCCCTTGCCGGGCTCACCGCCTTTGCCATCATTCCCTACCTGTTCTACCCCTTTGTCATGGGCATCTCTGCCCTCATTTTCATCATCTTCGGCCTTGCCGAAAAGAAGTAGACAATCGTTCATCCGTGCTTGTCAGGAATCCATTTTGCGCCCCCGCAAAATGGATTCCCGCTTTTTGCTGTACTTGTGATTTGAAATATGATATATGAGCTACCAGTCATGAATAAAATTTTATCCATTATGCTAGCCGCCGGGGTCATGTATGCCCAGGAGGCGTATGCAGAAGTGAAATTTCCCGGGAAAGCCCCCGGCAAAGCGGCCGTTGAATGCACAGGCACGGAAGCAACGCTGGAAAACAAAATGTTCAGTGCCAGTTTCCGGAAAGACGGTAAGGGTGTTGTGTTTGATGGGCTGAAGCTAGCGGATGGCACACAGGTAGCAGCACAAGGAACGGCCTTGTTTACGCTGAGGCTGGCAGATGGAACGGAATACAGCTCACAAACTCTGGATTCCACCCCGCTGGAAGAAGTGAAGCTGGAGGTGGATAAAAAGCACCCGAAGCTTTCCCAACGACTGGCAGGCAAAGCTATTCGCAGCACCTTTAC
>JAFNWZ010000112.1 GCA_017379255.1 Akkermansia sp.
GAAATTTGTTGTAACGAAAGCGTGTCGTTCAGTGATAACATATGCAATGGTGAATCAGGGGCATTGTGGAATGAGGCTAGTTCCAACATCTCAATCGAAGGAAATGGAAACGTTATTTTGATGAAGAATGCATTTCTGAAAAACGATTCTTATGTGCTCCGTAGCATTTACAACAAATCCTATTCATCTAAGCTCCTGTTGAGTGCAAAAAACGGAGGTTCTGTCATTATTTACGATTCTGTATATAATGCTGGTGAAGTCAGTTTCAACGGAGATTATGTGGATGTTGAGGGCAAAACGCAGAAAGCAAAGGGAGATATCATTTTCAGTGGGCAATATACAGAAGCGCACTTGAACGATATTCTGGAAGAAAATGGGGAAGAACGCGTGGCTACAGCCGAGGAAATTCTGAATTCACAAACTAGCAATTTTGGCGCAGCAACGCTTTCTGGTGGCACTCTGCAAGTGGTGGACGGCGCAATCTACCAAGGGCAGGGAATTACAGTGCACAAAGGCTCAGACGCCACGGTTCTGGTGAAGGATGCAACGCTGAGTCACGAGGGGTATGCACTTACCTTTAATGCTGGAACAACCCTGCAGGTGGAGGGCGAGAGCCTGATTGTGGGCGATGTGCTGATGATGGCGCAGAGTGTGCTGAATCTGGAGGGTGAGACGACTATAAATGGCGCACTTACACTGGGGCTTGGCATGCAGCTGGCGGGTAATATCCTGGCAGAGGTGCAGAACCTGCAGGTGGGAGAAAGCCTTACGCTGGTAAGCGGGCTGGAATCGCTGGCTGTGCAGACGCAGGAGCTGATGCGCAGCGTGGAGTACACCACGGTGATGGATGGTTACGAGGTGCAGGCGTCTGAGTATTTCAGCAATCTGGCCGGGAATACCGGACTGGTGATGCGATATGACGGTGAAGCCGGCACGGTGAGCATTACGCAGACGATGGCTGTTCCCGAGCCCACCACGGCAACGCTTAGCTTACTGGCCTTCGCTGCCCTTGCTGCCCGGCGTCGTAGAAAATGATGTGCGTTGAGAATGTAAAAGAATGCTCCGGGGGAAACTCCGGAGCTTTTCTTTTATACATCTCGCAGACGCCGCCAGGCGAAATTCACTCCGCCCCCTCCGGGCGGATGATAAACAAGTGAAAACGCGCTGCGCGCGAGTGAAAAGTGAAAACAGGCCTTGCCTGAGTGAAAACCCGCGCCTGTGGGCGCGGGAGAGATGGGCGGGAGATTAACGGCGGCGCTGGGAGGCGGGGAGAATGCGGAGCGCATCCCGGTATTTGGCGATGGTGCGGCGGGCAATGGTGATGCCCTCGGCGGCGAGCAGTTGCTCCAGCCGGGCATCAGAGAGCGGGCGGCGCGGGTCTTCTTCTTCAATCAGGGCGCGCAGGCGCGCCTGAACCGCCTCCGGGGCGAGCCCATCCAGCGCGGTGGTGAAAAAGTGGCGCAGTTCGTAGGTGCCGTGGCTGCATTGCAGGAATTTGCCGTTCACCGCGCGGGAGACGGTGGAGATGTGCAGCCCGGTATCACCGGCAATCTGCTCCATTTTCAGCGGCACCAGGGCTGCTGTCCCCCGCAGGAAAAAAGGACGCTGGTGCCGGACAATGGCCTGTGCCACCTGCAGAATGGTCTGCTGGCGCTGGGCAATGGCCTTGATGAGCTCGCGCCCTTCGCTGAAACAGCGGGAGAGATAGCGCCGCACCTCCGGCTTGTCGGCCTGTTCGGCCATCATGTCGCGGTATTCGGCGGAGATGCCCAGGCGGGGGATGTTGGCTTCTGTCAGGGTTACATCCAGTTCATCCCCTTTGCGGGTGACGAGTATATCTGGCGTGATAACGCTGGTGTTTTCACGCGAAAAGGCGCTGCCGGGGTCGGGGTTCAGCTGGGCAATGCGGCGGGCGGCTCCGGCAACGGCCAGTTCACTTTCGCCCAGGGCGCGGGCTGCATCGGCATAGCGGTGCTGCACCAGTGCGTTCCATTGCCCGAGCAGCAGCTGCATGGCCAGCGTCTGCTCCTCGCCCTCGCGGCGCAGTTGCAGCATCAGGCTTTCGCGTAAATCTACCGCTCCCACTCCGGCGGGGTCGAGGTCCTGCACGGCCTGGAGGGCTTTTGCCAGGGTGTTTTTGCTCCAGCTATGCAGTGCGGCAATATCTTCCGGACTTTCGGTAAAATAGCCGTGTTCATCCAGGTGCTGCACCAGCTCCAGTGCGGCTGTTTCCACTTTGGCGGGCAGGGCGCTGCGGCGCACTTGTTCCTCCAGGTGGGCGGCAAGGCTCGGCGCTTCGGAGAGGGAGTCGAGCAGGTAGTCATGGCGCAGTGCTGCTGCGTAATCGGGTGCGGCGCTGTCCTCATCCTCCGCTGCCGGGGGCAGTTCTTCCAGGGCCGGGTTGGCCGCCATGGCCTGGGTGGCCAGGGTGCGCAGTTCCATGTTGGTGGCCTGCAGGGCGCGCATGAACTGCTGCATGGCGGCGGTGGCCACCATGCTCTGCTTCATGCTCTGCTGCATTCCTGCGTTGCTCATGCTGCCTGCGTTTTAGCAGATTAGACGCGCGTTTTCAAGTGCAATCCGTGTCCGCCCCCGTCCGGACTCCGTCCGAGCGTAGCGAGGATATCGTCCCGTCAGGGATATCGTCTTTCCGACAGGAAGGATTTCGTCCGAACGTAGTGAGGATATCGTTCCCCTTGCGGCCATGGTAGCTCAATAAGCCTATAATCGGGAAACTTTATACCGAACTTTATACCGAACTTTATACCGAACTTTATACCTGGAATCAGACCTGAGTGGCAGGGATAAGCACTTTCCATTCTCCATTGCGTCGCGCTCCGATGCGAAGAAGAATTCCTTTTTTCTTCATTTCGGTCAGCAGTTTTTCAATTTGACGAAGAGAAACGCCTCTTTTTTCTGCAATCTCTCGGGCAGATGCTCTGGGAGCCTGGCGCAAGTATTCGGCAATAAAGTGTTCTGTTTCAGATAGCGCGGGGATAACCGCAGGCGCAGCCGCAGCCTGTTGAAGACTGTTGAGAATTTCTCCCAGCATGAAGTCGATGAAAGGCGAGCAGTTGCCACGGCTCGTGCTTTCCTCGATGGCCCGGTAGTATCCCTGCTGCTGGGAATGCACCATGTTTTCCACGGGAAGGAGAGGGAACACCGGGTGTAATCTGCCAAGGATGAGGGATTGCCACAACCTGCCGATGCGCCCGTTGCCATCGCTGAAGGGATGAATGAATTCAAACTCGTAATGGAAGACACAGCTGCGGATGAGCAGGTGGTCCTCTGCGTGCTGCAGCCAGTCAAACAACTGGTGCATGAGTGTGGGCACCAGATGAGCCGGAGGTGCCATGTGGATAAGCTTATCCCCAGCATATACACCCACGCCATTCTTGCGGAATCTGCCTGGTTCCGGGCAGAGCCCCTGCATCATGCAGCCATGCGCCTTAAGCATATCATCTACCTGGTAAGCGTCCCATGCGGGGCTTTCCTCATAGGTACGGATAGCGTTGAAAACTTCCTGTAACTGCTGTTTTGGGGCAATCACCGTTTTGCCGTCCATCAGGGTACGGACTTCGTCTTCGCTCAGCTCATTGCCTTCAATTGCCAGAGAACTGCGAATGGTCTTGATGCGGTTGGCTTTTCTCAGCAACAAGCCGTCCGCTGCTTCCAGCCGGATAGCATAGCGTTCGACCAGGGCTGAAATATCTGCCACCAGACGAATTGCTTTGGCGCTGACGCTGAAGGGTGGTGCGTACTCTCCCATGACCCGCTCATTATATCATTTTCAAGTTGTTCTGACCAGTCTTAAATGCTGCGGCAGAATGAGCTCCACATGTGTCCCAAAGTTTCATTAGGACTGCTTTCAA
>JAFNWZ010000113.1 GCA_017379255.1 Akkermansia sp.
CTACTACTCCATCGACCTGGGTATCAACTACATGGGCAACGGCAAATTCCGCTCCAGCAACAAGGGGTATTTCACAGTCCAGGACCCACGATGGCTCACCACCAGCGAAGCCACCGATGAGCAAATCAACGCCGCCGTCCGCCGGGAAGGCCGCGACTTCTTCCGCTTGGCAGACCGCCTCCGCTTCTACCCCGTTCTCCAGCTCTCCGTCGGCCTGCAATTCTGAACAGCAGCCACCGCTGCCACATGCTGACTATAACACCAATAATTATGGACGCTCCTGATATTTAAGAAGCTAGGGCGCACCATCAGGCAATAATTTGAACCGATTATCCGCATGTGGCGCTTCTCGAGAAGCAACGGAATCACCAAGGGCTTCCATAGAAAAATGAAATTAATTCAACGCCTTAACGCAAAGATTCGCGTTTAACTGTCGATATGAGATGCGGCCCCGCCTAATCCGTCCTCTATGTTCACATTCTCATCTCAACTTTGATGGCGACGTTACACCTCGGCTTTCTGAAATCAATTCTACTCTCTTTGGGCGCTAAAATGACTATATTAAAAGCTCGCAGCAGCACAATGGCCTTGCCTACCAGGGCATGCCAGCCCTTCCGCACGTCTTCGAGGAGGATGTATTCTCCCTCCTTCACGGCCACCTTGAGCTCCCGCTCTTCCACTTCGGCAAGGAGCTTGCGGGCCTTCAGAGCTTCGGTCTCAGCCCCGCCACCATCCACGCAGCCCTTGAGCTCGTTGGCCTGTACAAAGTCGCGCCATGCGGACACATTGTGGCTCCCGTTGGGGTTGGGCTCCGGTGCGCCCTTCATCTTGCGCCAGTTGCTCAGAGTGCGCCGGGTTACGCCGCGGAGGTCCAGCTTGCTTACAAATCCCAATGATCCAGCCATTTGAAGGACGTTACCTTGAATCGGCGTCCATAGACCTGGTTCAAAGGGGAAAGTTTGGATGTATGCTTCAAATCCACAGAGAACTCGGCAGCTGTCGGCGCATCCACAGGGTCTACGTAGTCAATCGAGCGCTGTACGGTGGCCTCGCACCAGCACTGGGAAAGGACCGTGCCCTCATCACTGCGCACACAGCCGTATGCCCGAACGGTAAAGGTATCATCTCTCACCGTCAGGATGTTACCGAGAGAAGCCAGCACATCACTCTGAATCAGGTAACCTGGTGCGGCGGTGTGCAGGTCACCTTTTTCTGCTTCGGGGAAATGGTACAGCGAGCCCTTCTGCGGCGTTACCTGCACCTCGCGGAAGTCCCGGTTGATATCCGTGCGGTCAATAGCAGCCTGCAATGCCCCCTTCAGCGCGTGTTCACCGCCTTTTTCATCCAGACGGCGGTTGATGAAGTCAGACAGGCTGAGGAACGGCCCGCGGGCACGTACCTGGCGTACCATTTCCTCCGCCAGGCGGGTGATATCTGCCGGTTTGAGCAGGCGCACCTCACTCCAGGCTGTGGTACTGTATCCGGTATCCGAGCGAAAGGCCGCTGAACCATGCATGGGGCTGTAACGCCCCGTGGAATCAGTACTTTTATCCGTGGTCGAAAGCATGAAGCGAGAGAATGTTACATCCGTTACTTTCTTTCCCGGCTCTACCAGGCGCATTCTCCCCCCCTCACCGGTAACAAGCTGGCGGGATGCCAGCCCCTGAAGCACAGCATTCCATGCCGCAACAGAGGTGCTGTTCACATTAAAACCGCCGTTTACCATCAGATGTGCAGCAATGATTTTCCATCCATCTCCCGCCATGATACGTTTCAGCGCTGCCTTTGAATCATGGGACGAGGAAGGGCGCACATAGCGCGAGACCGGCAACGCGCTTCGCCCCTCCAGAAACTGCTGTAGGGTATACTGCGCTGGAATCACATGCTTTCCATCATCTCCCGGCATATCAGAAACAGAGGAGCAGAACCACCGGTCCCACATGGCATCATTAATCAGAAGGGCATGGTCATAAAATTCATCCTGCAGCTGCGGCTCCAGGTTATCAGCTCCTTCTTCCTTCTCTTTCTCATGGAGATAATAAACTTTATCCGGCGGCAGACAGGGATCTGCAAATGCATTACCTATGCCCACGCCCGGCACTCCGGACTGATACTGCATGCGCTGCAATGCCTTCTGCGGGGTATTGGTCGTTTCGGCATTCTGAAACCAACCAGGATGCAGGCGCATACCGGCAAAGCCAGCCAGCGAAAATGGAGGATGCACCGGTAGCTCCAATACGGAGGCAAAAGACACCTGTTCACCGCCGTTCGTCACACCTAATACGCCGTTGCGCCCCAACGAAGGTATGGGAGAAGCCATCATCCCCTCTCCCACCGGCAGAATGGCTAGTTGATACGGGTGATACTGGCGTTGCTGGTGGTCTGCCCTGCTTAACGAGGCCCCCCAGAATGCAGGGCTTGAGTGCTGCCAGAGCTTGGTGCGAAAATCTATGCCCGGATATGCCAGAGTATCGGCCGAGCCTTCAGCAGATTTTGCAATAATCCCAAGCGAGGCCACATAATAAGGCTGACCGACTTCATTCTGAAAGCTTGCACCATACCACTGCAACGCATCTGCGATAATCCGGTTACCATCACCCAGCACAGGGCTGTACCAATCCAGCAGAAAGCGCTGTGGAGAATGGATATGCTTGCCATCTATCGAACTGATATCGGGCAGCTCAGAATCCATGGGATGAGGGTTCACCTCAGCAGATGAAATGCCGCCAAAGCCATTCGCAATCGTCATGCAGGCGGGATTACCATCAGCCATCAGCAGTCCGTCCGTCAATCGATTGGGAGAACTGAAGAGGCGCAGACTCAGCGCCGTACCGCGAGCCAGCTGCGGCGACACTCCGCTCGCCCTATACAGAGGTGAATACCACGCCGCCACATTACCAGCGTGAACCCCCGGCACCCATGGATTGCTGCCAGGAAGATTTTCCGCCGGGGACTCCGCACCAGCGTTCTGTCTTCCAGGAGTGAAAATCAAGACCTCTCCGGGACTGAATACAATATCTTCCGTTGCATTGCTTAACGAATTCTGAAAAAACTCGCCCCCGTCCAGACAACTCATTGTTCCCATTCCCGGACGGATTTCCCGCACCCCTCGAAGAACAGCCTCCCTGGGTCGCACCATCCCATAGGATGACCACTGGAGCCCGCCATAATAATCAAGATTGGCATAAGTCTCCAGCGGCATGGTCTTGAAGGGGGCCGCAACCGCCCACATGCGGCGCCCGGCTATGCGCATGGGCACATTGTAGGGGTTCCACCACAGCATCATCGGTGTGTAGTAGAGGCAAAGCTGATAAGACTCCTCCTCTACCTTTTTCATACCCAGCGCAACATTGCAGAGGTACCCCAGCATCACCGGATTGCGGGCATACCCTGCTCCTGTATTGCCATTCTGGCGAGACTTCGAATCAAGATAGGTACTTCCGGAACCCTCAGCATTTGCATCATATCGCAGGAATTGGTCAAACACACTGCCGCCCAGGCGTGTATAATGATTCGGCAGAGCTCCGATGATGCGCGTGGTCAGCAGAGAATCCTTTTGTGAGGCATTCGGCCAGCAGTTGTAGTAGGCATGTAATGTCTGCCAGGAGCCTATGGGAATACGCCGTCTTCGCTCAGGCAGCCACCGCTCCGGCACCAGGGGAGCATCACTGTTTTCACCTGGTGCAAACTCGGTTTTATCCAGGTTATTTTTATTCAACAGGAGGCAGAGGTCCTGTTTCAACCCGCCATGTGCCGCATTGGTCAGCAAGCTATAAGAGCTTGTTGTGTAGTCAGTGAACCCTGATTCTGCTTCCGCCTTTCCACCCACCAGCGCTATACTGGCTTCGCTCACCAGCTTATCCGTCTCTCCCGTCACTACAGGCTTACCCTGTTGTAGCAACATGGCTGCCGGTGTGTCCCATGTGCGCCGCAACGCCGCCATAGGGGAGCTCGATACAGGGGCTCCGGATATGGAAATCTTTGCCTTCTGATTTTCACCATCTATCCACCAGGCAAAAGCGCCACGCGTATGTTCACCCAGCGGCATATAGAGCAAATCTGCATACACATAGTGGCTGCGGGGCGCATTGCGCCCGAGCGTGCCCTCACCCAGCATACATATC
>JAFNWZ010000114.1 GCA_017379255.1 Akkermansia sp.
ATCTTGGCCAGCTTGGTGATAAGCGCGTCGATTTGCTCAGCATGGGAGGGCGTGCAGGTGTCGGACAGTTCGGCTTGCGGCTGGAGCAGGTAATCCATGAGTGCGTTTTTCGCGGCGTGGAGGATGTGTTCCCAGTACCCCTGCGGGAGTTCTTCGTAGAAGTTCGGCAGGGGGAGTTTGGCTTGTTCGTTGTAGCTATTCTTCACGCTGAGCTGCCATGCAAGCCCGCGTGCTACCCCTTTGCTCACCAAGTCGTCCGTTGTGGCCGACATGTCATTGAAATACGGCGATCCGATGCCTAAGGAGCACAGGAATGAAAATTCCTCCCGCGCCTCGGTGCTGAAGGAACACCCCGCTGCATCGATGCGGAAATACAGCTCCATCTCCGCCGAGCTGATAAACGGCGTCCGCCTCGCCTGTTCAAACAAGGTATCGCTCACCGTCCGATTGAAAACCTGTTCCAAATCGTACTCAAACCGGATGATTCCAAACGGGTCATCAAACCAAATGCTGTCCTGAAAAGAAAGGGTATGTTGGGGCATGCCGGTAGTCTATCCTGGTGCCGCTGCACATTCAAGGGTAATTTTTCCGTTTGTCCGGCATCAAAAATCCCACCATTGGAAACTTGACTCCTGCCGCCTTGCGTGTTAGTCTGAGCCTTAGTCAGACAGAACCTTATGAATTTACAGATTGAAGATGATTTTCTCCGCTTTTCTACCGGAATTCACGCGGTCGGGAGCAAGGCACCCGCTTCCTATGTGGTCGCCATCGAGAAAACCCAAGCAGCTTTGCAGCGACATCATGTCTTTCTCGCGCCGGGCGAGAGCATTTGGGATATTCGGGACACGGCGCGCCTGCAAGCGCTCTACGCCCTTGTGAAGCAGGAACAAGCCAAGGGAGATCAGGGGATATTCCGCGAGGAAGAATCAACCAGCTATTGGAAGAAAAGCTTCTGCTCCGCCGCTATCAATGAGTATATCCGCTTTGTCGGCGTTGCCCGGCAGTTCGAGACGGCCAGTAGCCAAGCGCAATCCCCCAAGGACTTCACCGCCGAACTGGAGAAAATCGAAAAGAGCATCTGCGGCAAGGGCAAGGAAACACTGAAACAAACGAAAGTGCGCGTGAACCAGTATCTCTTCCGCAAAATGGTGCTGGAGAATTACCGCCACCGCTGCTGTATCACCGGCCTGAGCATCCCCGAAGTTCTGCGTGCCAGCCACATTACCCCTTGGGCAGAGGATGAAGTGAGCCGACTCGACCCGCAGAACGGTCTTTGCCTATCCGCCACTTTCGATGCCGCATTCGACCGCCATCTCATCTCGCTCGATGAAAATCTGCGTCTCATCTTCGCCCCCTCCCTGCGGGAATACTACACCCAAGATTCCTTCAAGACCATCTTCCGCCCATACGAAGGAAAACGCATCGAGCACCCTGTCAAATACCTCCCCTCACCCAAGTTCCTCCAGCAACACCGCGCCAAACTGGCGTGATGGAGAGATGAGTACTCGCGTGTGAATATATGACTTACAAGTGGGACGATGTTCAAACTTGAAAACTGGAGGAAACTTCTCTGCAGAGCGCTGATAGTGATGTAATCCGGCCTAGATTACTGTACTCAAAATCATGAGTGATACTGTCCCAACTCATGTAGCCCAGGAGATGGTGACGTTGCTTTCCTCGTACTTCCGTTTTA
>JAFNWZ010000115.1 GCA_017379255.1 Akkermansia sp.
CAGCAATTTGTTAATGATTTAGCGCGTCATGTGGGTGGAATTGAGGGGTTGTCTCCCGTGTTGAAACTTTCGAATAATTGCAAAATTACGTCTGACGAATTGACGGTTAAGGGTGTAATAAGTGTATTATGTGAGGGAAAAAATCTTGTGCGCCTCAATGTTTTTCAGGAATTGGCGGCGTGGTTGGTGTCTCAGATACGTAGCGGGTGTGTGTGAATACTTGATTTTATGATTTCTATGTGATATAATCCATCTCTTGCAGAGATTATGGTTCGTCAACTATTACAGAAAGGATATTACAGGATTACTATCACGGTCCTATTTATACTGCTATGGAGCGTTGTGTATTATTTTGGTATAATGAGTAGTGAAACTGCATGTTCCTTTTTGCCCAAATTCTACGGAGTTTGCGCAGCGGTAGTTTCAGCGCTTGGTGTGGTTGTATATAATCTGCGGAATAGAGTAATTGATTTTTCATTGAAGATTATAGAGATTGAACGTTCGTACAAAGAGGTAGGTGAGAAATCAAAAGTGTGTAGTGTTCGTTTAACTAATGCGATTCTTACTTCTTTGGTGGTTGCTATTTCTTGCATGATTGCAGGAATCATAGATTGTAACCAAGTTGGATTTTCGCTAGTTGCCTATCTGGCTGGAGCTTCTTTCATATACGCTATAGTACTGTATGTGTATACAATTTTTGCGTTTGAGGAATTGGAAGAGCAAGTCATTCGACACCATGTACGTTTGAGAGAATTAAAAGAAAAACAAAGAAATATGGCAACAATCGAGCAGAAACAACGTGATTTTCCTGATAATTTTTAAAGCGTTGATATTCCCCATTCTAACGTAAGTTTAATTGACGAGAATTGAATATGTAAAAGTATATTCCTGCATAGGAATTAACTGATGAGGGTAGTTATACTTCGGGGAAGAGAGACTAATTGATACTTAAACTGTTGCTTTACTGTTCGGATGATGCGTATCTGTTCATCCGGGGAACACTATGCGCGGAACTTGCCCCCGTTTGCTTTGGCTTATGCCGAGGCTTCGAATCCCTTCCTGTCAGGGAGGTGGTAAAAACTCCCCAAGCACCACAAAAATGCGCCTGTCCCCCGGGACTAATCGAGAGCTGTCGCAATGATGTGTTATAAAGAAGAATGAAATAACGCCGTTATTGTACTTCTGCTGTACGGGGAGTCAATGCTTTTTCCTTTCTCCAGATTCTTGTTTTTTGGGAGAGAATAATATTCCTTTTTTACAGCTTCGTCTTGGTTCTCATGTAAAAAAACGCGAAATTCTTTACATGAGAAAGCAAGGGAAGGGGGTGGTGAATGAAACGAAATCCCCCGCCGGGGCGGCGGGGGACTCGTCTCCGCCCGTTAGGCTTTGCCGTGGCTGGCGAAATCCGATTCTGTGAATCGGACAAGCTTAAATCCTACCCCTGCGTTTTCTAAATTTGCTTGTCGAAGGCAGGGGCATAGGTATAGAATAGGCAGCATCATGAAAGGAACATTTACATATTCGAATCCGACGCGGTTGCATTTTGGTGAGGAGGCGCTGGGGAAGCTGGCTGGGGAGCTGGCGGGCTTCGGGCCGGTGGTGATGTTTTCGTATGGCCAGGCTTCTATCAAGAAGAGCGGGCTGTACGATAAGGTGATGGAGATTCTGCGGGCGGCGGGTAAGACGGTGGTGGAGGACCCGGGGGTGATGCCGAACCCGACGGTGGAGAAGCTGCGCGAGGGTGCGCGGCTGGCGCGCGAGAACAAGGTCGACCTTATCCTGGCGGTGGGTGGCGGTTCGGTGTGCGATTATGCCAAGGGCGTTTCCGTGGCGGCGTATTGCGGGGAGGACCCGTGGGAAAAGTATTATGTGCGCATGGAGCCGGTGGATAATGCCATTATCCCGGTGGGCTGCGTGCTGACGATGGCGGGCACGGGCAGCGAGATGAATGGCGGCTCGGTGATTACGAATCATGCGGTGAAGCGCAAGATTGGACGCGTGTTCGGGGATGCGGTGTTCCCGCGTTTCTCGATTATGGCTCCGGTGCTGACGCTCACGCTGCCGCGCTACCAGATGGTGGCGGGCTGCTTCGATGTGATGTCGCATATTCTGGAGCAGTACCTTTCCGGCACGGATGACAATACGAGCGATTACATTGCGGAGGGGCTGATGCGCTCGCTGGCGCACAGCAGCCGCATTGCCGCTGCGAATCCGCAGGACTACGAGGCGCGCAGCAATATCATGTGGACGGCGACCTGGGCGCTGAATACCCTCATTGCGAAGGGTAAGACGACCGATTGGATGGTACACATGATGGGGCATTCGGTAAGTTCATTCACGGATGCGACGCATGGCATGACGCTGGCGGCGGTCACGCTGCCGTATTTCCGCTACATCCTGCCCTATGGTCTGCCGAAGTTTGTGCGCTTCGCCCGCGTGGTGTGGGGTATCGACCCCGCCGGCAAGTCGGATGAGGAGGTGGCGCTGGCTGGTCTGGACGCCATGAAGGCCTGGATGCAGGAAATCGGCCTGGTGCTTTCGCTGCGCGAGCTGGGCGTCACGCCCGATATGCTCGATGGCATTGCCGAGGGCTCGTTCCTCCTTCGCGGCGGTTACAAGCCCGACCTGACAACGGCCGAAATACGAAAGATTTTAGAGCAGGCGCTCTAAAATTACGAGGTACGAGGTGCGAAGTACGAAGTATAACATACCCGCGCGGCCAGCAGGCCGCGCGCTTGATTTATGGTGCGACGCGAGCCATGCCGCGAAGCGCCAGCATGGTAAAACTGTCCAGACCACTCCTACCACTCCGCGCCAACCTCTGACAATCTTCCCATGACTAATCTACCCCCCTTCCCCCAATTATTGCCCGTTAGAACGATTCTAAAGTGCAAAGTTCGAGGTGCGAAGTACGAAGTATAGCATTCCCGCGCGGCCTGTGGCCGCGCGCTTGTTTTAACGGATGCGGACAAGGTGTCCTGCCATCGCTTCTGCATACACGCCACCCTGACACGCACGCCACCTACCCCCCAACCCGCCCCAAAGCTCGCCCCAACGCTCGCGCCACTCCAACACACATTCGCCCCGATATTCACGCTGCTCCAAACGCTCCCCGCAGCGAAGCTCCGCCCGCTAAAACAAGTTCCAAAACGCTCCCCGGTACACACACCACACCGTCACACTCTCTGCGCCCGCCCCCATTTATTGCCCGCTAGAACGATTCGAAACAATGATTACTGATTAGGGATGATTGATTAATTGGTGAAGTTTCTCTGCCTTCTGCTTAGCCCTCGGTGTCTCACGTAAAGAAAATGAGAAATTCTTTACATGAGAAAGTAAGGGAAGGGGGTGGTGAATGAAACGAAATCACCCGCCGGGGGCGGCGGGTGACCCGTCTCCGCCCGTTCGGCTTTGCCGTGGCTGGCGATATCCGGTTCTGCGAACCGGATGATATCCTGCCCGGCGGGCAGGGCGATATCCGCGCGCTGGGCACGCGGACGGGGAGGGACAGGGTGAAAACACTCCTGCGGAGTGAGTGAAAGGGGAAAACGGGCTTGGCCCGAATGAAAACGCCCGCCGGGGACGGCGGGCGTGAGATGGGGTAGACCAGAGGGGTGTCTTGTCCTTTACTTATCCGCGAGGGCGGCCTGGGCGGCGGCGATGCGGGCGTATATTTGAAAAATGAGGTTCAGGTAATTAATGCTTGACAAAATAATTTTCTGGGTATATGCTGTCCGTGACGTTGGAGGTTTGTCCTGCCCGGACAAGCGTCTGGGGAAACCCAAGGCCAGCGTCTTTTTTATTACCTTCTGGGGCAAAGTTTTTGCGGGTCTATCCACCGAAGTGTACTCATTGCTCGTCCGTAATTGTCTTTCCAGCTATAGAATTGTCGATGTAGCTGGTTGTATAGGTTGGTCACACCTGTCTCTCCGGTTGCATAAATACCAATAATGGTGGTTACAAGATCTGCCAGCTGAAGCCCGACATTGTTGGCTTGAGAAATAGCGAACATGGGAACCTCGAGTATTGATGAGCGCATCGTTCGTCCATTACCGCTGCGTACAAGAAAGTTTGTAACCGCGCGAGCATTGCGTTCATCTGTGCCGACATCTCTGTTGTCGAACACAAGGATTGCCTTTTTGTCCTGGTGTTCTCGCTTCATATACATATTAATACGCTCGCACAAGCTTCTGAATGTACTATCAAGTAGAGCGTCATTTTCGCAGGCGAAATCCCTGTGTTGCTGGTCGTAGCATACACATCCAAAAATTGGTAATTTGTTACGACGTAGTACTTCAATTAGTTCGCTGACAAATTGAATGTTTTTTTGAGGCACTTCAGGATTGGCTTCCATTAGCCTGAACGTACGGTTGTTTAAAAGTTTCTTGCCCTTAATCTCCTTATCTTCTGCATACTCTCTACCCATTGTTTCTAGCTTGAGCTTGAATACTGCGTTTGCGATTTTCGAATAGGTCTCAATCGGTATTCCTACTCCGCACAAGGCCCCAAAAGGAATCTCTCTGCCATTTTTATCTAGCCTGACTCGGAAGGTTTCATCTAGGAATATAAGCATAAATACACTATATCAATTAGGATCTGGGGAGTCAAGATCGCATTAACAATATTTGAAGTTCTACGTACGACGGAAAAAGTAAAGTACAGGGATTTGATTCTATTGTTGGCTTATAATAATAACTTTGCCTGACGCTCTGAATTAATAGTATCTGCGCAGGCTGCCAGTAATTCGGTTGCTATGTCTGGTGCCGCCAGCCTGATGAGATGCGTATCTGTTTTGTCTTTTGCGAGGATGTTTGCATCGCCATACCAAACGATGGAACGGTCGATGATAGCGAATTTGTGGTGCAGGGTGGTAGCAGTATTAAGATGAACTCCTGCTGCATGCAGTTTGGCGTGCTGATGGGCAATGATGCCTTGGTGGCTCGCGGGGTAGGTTTCAATTGCGTTGGTGATAATTGTAGTGCGTATGCCTTCAGTATGCATGTTGGGTAGGATAGTGCATAGCCAATTAGTTTTGAACAGGTTCACGTGCGGGCATGCGATGATGATTTCCCGGTGCGCATTTTGAATGTCCTGCTCCAGTTTTGGGAGATAAGTCTCGGCGTCAAATATGCAATCCGCTTGGGAAGAAGATGGGGCTACATGCGAGTAGAAGGAATACCCTATTTTTTTGTAGGCTCTGAGCCGTTTATGGTACATGTTGTCTAGCACTCGGATATTGCTATCCACATAGTCGTAGATGATTACCTCCTTTTTCCCATCATAGTTGCGGTGAAGTCGGCCTGCGTATTGTTCAACATTTCCTTCCCATGCGATGGGCGTGGCAAGCATAAGCGTGTCGAGACGGGGGAAGTTGAAGCCTTCTCCTATGTATTTGCCGATAGCTACCAGCACTAGCTTTTCGTCTGCTGGCACGTTGTTAAGCTGTTGCCTGGTTTGTTCTCGTGCACAATTTCCGCTGCCCCCTTGTAACAGAATGATGTTAGGAACATGGGGCGTGAGCATGTGCTGTAGCAGCGCTGCATGTGCGCGATACCTGGTTATCAATAGCGGGGTGCGTCCTTGGTGGATTGCGGCAAGCGTATCTGCAATGATGAGTTTATTTCTTGTTTCATCATTGATGATTGCCTGGTACACCTCGTTGATTTTCCATTCCGGACCCGGGTTGCACAGTCTTGTGAACCGTGGGTAAATGAGGTGTTGAATGTTCTGCGTTGCTGCCTTTTGCAATGCCGTGAATTTGTGCCGTATGGGGCCGAATTGCATGAGCATCTTGGGCTCCATTCCATCGTCTCGTTTTGGGGTGGCAGTGAGCCCGTACACGTACTTGGCTGGAATGTTGCGAAGAACATCCTCTGCTGTCTGTGAAGCCGCGTGGTGGCATTCATCCATAATCACCATTCCGTAGTTTCTAACCCATTCGGCAATGTTGCCATCGCCACCGAGGGAGCTGACCATGGCTATGTCGATTAATCCGGTGATGGAGTTGTGGCTGGAGTGTAGGCTGCCTATGTGGCTCTTCCTGACTCTGAAACGCCCGGAACTTGTCTGGTAGGTGGGAAGGGGCTCATCAATGCAAAGGAATTTTTGAAAATCCTCAAGCCAGTTCTTCATGATTTCGCGGTTATGTACCAGTACAAGGGTATTCACCTTGCGCACTGCTACAAGGTAGGCTCCAACGGCTGTTTTGCCGAAGGCTGTAGCGGCATGCAGGATGCCGGTTTCATGTTTCAGCATATCAGTTGCTGCTGATTGCTGTTCCGGGTAAAGGGTTCCGGTAAACTTAATGTTAATGCTTCTTCCTTGTGTTCTGGTGACAATTTCTGTTTATGGTATTTCTGCTGATTTCAGTAGTTAGATAAGCTTTTCCTTGACTCCACGGGGGAG
>JAFNWZ010000116.1 GCA_017379255.1 Akkermansia sp.
ACCGGTTTGAGTTATTCAAAAGTATGAACCTACTTTCTGCATTGCGCCCCATTCGCATCATAGCCCCATCAAGCTAAAGCAATCGCATGATAATTATACTATCAACAAGAACCTAAACGAGAATTTAAACAGATTTTCCTATTAGAGATTTTAGGTGCATCGCACCGGGACATTGTCCCAGATTGGTTCTATTTGTAAGAAAACAAGCTCGTTTGTTTAATTTCAAAGATAACCAATGGTAAATCTCTAATCCTTCCGTATAATCTGTGCCATCACGTTGATAAATAAATAATCTGCGCTCTCTGCGCCCTCTGCGTGAGATATAGCTTTCACCGTTCACCGTTCATCACTCCAAGCTGCTACCGCCATCCTCTCCATTATCAGGGCTCTCAGGCGTGTTAGGCTTCTTCAGGTCATTCAGGTTTATGGTACTCTCGCCCTCCTTTATAGCCTTCAGTGCAGCTGCCTGAACCGCACGGCTGCTAACCAGCTTGAACTCGGCCTTAGAACGCAGGTTCTCGAAATCCTCACCCGGAGCAAACACGATATTCACCTCCTTGATGTTCTTCGCAGAAAACTCAGCCAGAGAATCCGCAGGCTCGCTCTGCAGGGAGATACCAAAGGTACCCAGTTCGCCGAACTTCACCTTGTTGCCGTTCAGCAGCAGCTCCACCAGACAAGTGCAAGTGTCAGACACTACACCCTTCACCGTACCACGCGAGAACACACCGTTGTGCGAAGCAATGTGTTTCACAAACTCATCGAAGCTCATCACCTTCGTCACCTGGTTTCTGGCATAAGCCTTCTCCTCGGCATCCTCCATCAGAGCATTCTTGAACATGTAAACAGAATAGTTAATCATATATCTGCCCATCGTCGGTATGGGACTTGTTGTTTACGGTCTGCAACATCGCTTCTTCCGTCCGACGATGCAAAGGTACTGCACCAGAAAGCCAAAGTCAATTCTATTCACAACCGTTTACTCTCTGTTCACTCTCTATTTACTCAGTTCATTATTTATGTCTGAAATCTTGGAATCACAAGGATTGAAAATCATCATTCATGGAGGAAACAATCAGATTCTTCCCAATGCCACCCATGCCATCCAAAATATCTACATTGGAGGCGAGAAGGTATCATCCCGTCAGATAAGTGCTGCCAATGGCATCATAGTCACCGAGGACGGCAACATTATAAACATACCATCAGCAGAGCAAGAACAAGAGCCCTCTGATAATCTTACTGACGAACAACAGCGTCTTTCTCTATATATATAAATAAGGTGAACATACCAGGATACCTTGCGCAATTAAAGAGTTGTACCACAGCCATAGAATTTGCCCAGGTAGTAGTGGCTATGTACCAACAGGAACCACTCCTGGGTGAAAAGGAAATAGTAAAGGCACGCTTCATCTCCCAGCTTGTTCCCTATGCCCCAAACATCACACACGGATTAACAATCAACAATCTTCGTCAGCGTATCAACAATGCCCTTGCCAATTGTCCCCGAAAACGCACCGCGGTGCGTTGGCAAAGTCACCGCACTGATATTTAATTTCACTGCGCTGAGAAGGGCAAGTCACCGCGGTGACTTTTCAAGGGCATATAAAAGGATATGACTCCGCAGGATACCATTATGCAGCCTACCACCATCTACGGCATCTGCAAGGTTACAGGCGAGTTGCTCTCG
>JAFNWZ010000117.1 GCA_017379255.1 Akkermansia sp.
TATGTTAAACGGCTTAAAAAGCCACACGTCATGCGCGATATTCTACCAGATTGTGTGGTTGTTTACAAGCAGCTAATCCGCATTTTTACAAATTGAAAGAGCTTTTGAGCACTTTAGCTTCCGGTAAACTCAGTCTCTTTTAGTGAGATTGATGTAGAATCATTAACCATAAGAAAATTCGAGGTTTCCGTTTTTTCTACTAAGCAGATGAGCAGCTGTGATTATCACTTGGGCATCGCGATACACGACACAATTTTTCCCTGTACGCTTACACTTGTGGCATATGAAAGTTGACAATGTAACATTTTTCGCTTTTTCTCTCTATATCCATTTCCACTCGTGAAGATAGCATAGACACTCGTCTGCCGGTGAAAAATGGTCGTTTTAAGGGTTATAAGCCTGAACGGGATGGTTATCCGTCGCATAACGGGGCTATCCTTCTCCATCATTATCAAAGCTGATAGCGACTATGCCTATTCCAGAAACCGGAACGAGGCGCTGGAGAAGTTGAATCGCCTGCGGCTGCTGGCTCAGCTTCACGGCACACCCAAATCGCTGCTTAAGCCGGTTGGATAAAAGATCAGCCGCAGAGACGATTCTACAACGTCTTCCTTACCCTGAGTGGGATAGGAAAGACATTAAATCAGTATACTCATCTAAAATCAGCTTATCACTCCCTCATAATTAAAAGATTAGCAACTCCTGACTAATTTCGGAATCATCTCTTCATTTCGCACTTGGTTCCACCAGCATTAAAGGCTCATTCCGGCAAATAATCCTCTCATTTTTATTATATCCCCAGTTAAGAATCGGGAAATCACATCGTGAAAACAAACTGCTTTATGGCTTAAGCACTGAATTATACCCGGCTGCATGCTCAAAGGCTCCTGCCATTTCCTCTTGTTGCGCTGCCGGGATTCCCATATTCGTTGCAATGCTTCGCCAGCCTGATACAGCCCGGGCTATGGGGATGAGTAACTCCTTAGCCTCCCTGTGGCGTAAATAAAAAACATCCGCGTAATCACAGAGTAATTTGAGTGAAGCTGTATTATCTCCCTCCACGATATCCATGGAAAGAGTATGCCCCTTGACATGCTCCGGAGTGGGGTTGACATCAAACAGCGGTGCCAGTTGCCATCCCTTTCGTTCCAGACGAAGGAAACCATGATTCCGAGGATGATCATCCACATTGGTCACCATGATGCTCAGCGCTATGCGGCACCACAGTTCTTTCAGGTCTGCCCGGGGATTTGCCGTATACTGGCTCATATACTCTGCCAGCTCTGCGTAAGAGTGAACCTCTCCGTCCTTTGCTTGCAGCATCGTCATAGCGGAAATGTAAGGCAGGCGTGTACCGCTGGGACTGCGATCAAAGCGGCGACTCAGAAATACACTCTTACCTCGTGCCGGGCGTTTGAGACTGAACTCCGGAACTCTAATCCCGGCTTTGGCTGCGATTGTCATGGCCACCGCCTCCCATGCTACTACATCGTATTCCTGCTGGGAGTTGCTAAACTTGGCCATATAGAGATTGCCTTGCTCATCCTTTACGCTAGCCTTGGGCCATGCACCACCCAGGGAAGAACCGGGATTCAACAGCATGCGTAATTCCGCCGGTGTTGCCGTGTCGCGGCAAAGGTGTTCCGCAGCATGATGCAGGGGAAGTAGATCAATAATCGGCGGTATGCTGGCGCCCTCATCTGTATGCAGGAATGTAACACCTCCATCGGCAGAATAACGCAGGGCACCCATGCGGGCCATATCATTTACCCCAAGCAGATAGTGCTGTTCCCCCAAAGCTCCGCTCACCGTCGGATATCCCGGCAGATCTTTGCGATGTGCTTGCTGTATCAGTCGGCGCCCCCATCTATCCGGCGCACTATCGCTCATGCTACCAAACAGTACTTGTCCCGGGACTGTATGGTATTTTCCTCGTCCCAGCGGCAGCATAGGCTCCAGCTCATAGCTGTGCGGGTGATTCAGCCACTCCTGGCTGTATTCAAAACTGGCAGAGCCCTGACGGCGGTGGTGTATCCACAAAGTCCCGACCCGTATGCAGTCTGCACCGGGTTGCAATAAATCGGTATACACCCCTATCTCTGTATCATTGGTCATAGCGCTTATTCACTATATTCTTTGGCATCTGTTCTGCTTCCAGACCTAATCCTACGGCATCGTGACGCGCATCAAAAGCATCGCTCAGGCGCTCAACAAGGCCAAGAGCAAAGATAACCGCTGCGTAGCTGCTCATGGACACCCCGGCATCTCCCTTTTCGATGCGGTACAGCGTTGCTCGCGATATACGCGCACGCTCCGCAAGCGTCGTCGTTGATATACGCCGCCGGCGCCGGGCATCTCGCAAATCATTTCCCATCTTCTTCAGGGCTTTTGCAGCTTGCGGATAGAGTGGCCATCTCTCGTTCATGATGCCTGATTATGTCTCACATCTGAGTAAAAAGCAAGAGTTTTTAATCAGATGTGAGACAAAACCACACTTTTTCAACTTCTCTGGTTCATAAGCATTTCAGCATCCCCGCCAAGGCACACTCATACCAGGGCGGGGATTACTTGCAGTATAACTAGGCAGTACGTACAGGATACGCCGGCATAGCTGGCTCTACCGGGGCTGTGATAGCCTGGGCAATAATATCCAAACCTCCCATCTTATCGGCCCGGCTGGCAGTGCAATACTGGCGTTCTATCTCTTCTGAATCGTGGCCTACTATTGCTCGCGCGATATCTGCGGTGATAGCGGCATTAGTGCGCAACGCTGTCACCACAGAATGACGGAAGGACTTGAATGCCCGGCGACGGTTACTCTCTGTCTTGGGACTGGCTTGTCCTTGAAAGTCGGTCAGGAACTCACGTACAGTGGGCATCTTGGTGATCATGCCGGTAGCCTGTGCCACTGCACGCAATGCATCAGCAGCCTGTGCATAAGAGGTCTGCCCGTTTGCTACCCGTTCCATATTGTCTGCCACTTGCTGGGCAAGTTGCTTGCTGGTGCGCAGCTCTGCCCGGGTTGTGCCTACAGCTATACTCGTTGACTTGCGAATACGCTTACCGTTAGCCCAGAATTCTGCTTGCCAGATTCCATTTCGTTCTTTTGTCTCTGCCATAATGTATTGTATATCACTGTTTTATTGTATATGTCACACGAGATACCCGTGTGACACAAATGTGACACGTCGTGTGGCAGGTCGTGTGACACACTACTACCATACATGGTTGACACTACACAAGACAAAAAAATCGCACTGTGAAGGGGTTACATCTTCTACAGTGCGTTATTTATGGTAAAATCTAATCGGGGCGACAGGATTCGAACCTGCGACATCCAGCTCCCAAAGCTGGCGCTCTACCAGGCTGAGCTACGCCCCGTTGGGAAGAGCAAAATTTCGCGCCACGTGGGCATAAAAAAAATGGCTCGGGACGGGATCGAACCGCCGACACGCGGATTTTCAATCCGCTGCTCTACCAACTGAGCTACCGAGCCATTCTGCAAGCCCGCTTGGAGCGGGGTGCGCCGCAAGTATACATCAGTTCCGGTCGCATTGCAAGCTAAAATTTGTATTTTTTTCGTTTTTCATAGTCTTTTTGGAGTCATCAAGCTGCTATTGCTTGATTTTCAAAGACCGCGAAGAGCATTGAGCAAGGCACACAATGAAGCGCAGCGGTAGGAAGCGCGGGAAAAATCGCTGCTTTCGGTCATGCGATTGGGGATGGCCACGCAGGGAATGGCGGCATTCTGCGCGGCAATAGTGCCGTTTTCCGAATCCTCGATGATGAGACAATCAGCCTTTTCGAGGCCCAGACACTGCTGCGCGGCTTCAAAAAGCGCTGGGCTGGGTTTTACGGGGTAACCGTCGGTACGCGTGAAAACGCCTGCAAAGCGGTCGTATATACCAAGCTTTTCCAGCCAGCCCTGCACCCAGCGGCGGGAGGAGGAGGAAGCCACGGTCAGGCGGATGCCCTGCTCTGCGCACCAGTCCAGCAACTCCAGCGCGCCATCCATGAGGCCGCTTCGTTCTAAATCAGCCTCCAGCATGGCCTGCCGGGCGGGTGTTTCTTTTTCCCAATCGTATTTCTTACCCGTCAGTTTTTCCAGATGGGCGGCGGGATCCCAGTGGGAATAGCCGGCACCCAGACAGGGTGCGTAGGTGGCGATGGAGATTTCCTGCCCTTCGCGGGCATAGAGGTGCACCCAGGATTGATAAATAGCCCATTCGGTGTCAACCAGAACACCGTCGAAGTCAAAGATGATTCCTTTGGGCAGACGCATGAGTCGGGCAATCAGGGTTCACCTTTGAGTTTAGCACTCATCCATTCACGGGCAGAGCGGTGCGCCAGGTTCTTAATGAATAGGTAAATGGCAATGCCGATGTAGAGGAAATTCGGAATCCAGGCGCTGAGCCAGGCCTGCATGACGCCAGCCTCACCGAGGGCGGGGAACACACGGTACAGGAAGAGCATAAGTGCGGCCAGCAATACAGCAATGCCGATGCCTTTCATCGTACCGCGGCGTTGGAAGGTCACCGCGCTGGGAATGGCCAGCAGCACGAGCACCATGCAGGAAAACACGCGGGCAATGCGCACATGCCATTCCGTGCGTTTCTTGCGGCGGTCTTCGCGGGAACCTGCGCCGGAGGAGATGTACTCGTACAAGGCGGAAGTGCCCATGGAATCGATGCGGTCGTTGTACCCGGGACTGATAATCTGGTAGGGTTTTTCCTCGAAGGCCAGCGTAAGCGTTTCTGTGAAGGTATCATCCTTGGGGCGCACGCCGGGAGCTGCCATTTCCCGAGTGTAGACATTGCTGAGAGTCCAGGTGGAATCTTCCTTGTTCCACTCAGCTTTGGAAGCCCGGTACTGCTTGAGCTGGCGACCGCGCACTACGGAGTCAAACTGGTCGATGGTCACGCCCAGCATCGGGTCGCCGGGGCTGGTGGCCGGAGCGGGGGTTTCGATGCGCCAGATGCGCGAGGTAGCATCGCTGCGGTAAACGATGGAACGGGGGGTACCGTCGGCCTTCGTTTTCTTCTTCATGACCATTTCGCGGTACATGGAACCACTGGGAGCCCAGTGAAAGCCACAGATGCCGTATGCCAGGGCCACCAGGGCGCCCATGATGAAGATGGGACGGCAGACGCGCAGCAGAGAGCGGCCAGATTGCAGCATGCCGACAATTTCACTGCCGCCGCAGAGTTTGCTGAGGCACCACAGCGTGCCCATGAGCAGTGTGTATGGCAGAATCTGATAGAGGAACATGGGCAGCTGGGTGCCGTAGAAATGCAGCGCCTGAACTACCGGGTCATCAAATCGGGAGCGGAAACGCTCCATGTTGTCGGTGAAGTCTGCCAGAATGTAGATGAGCAGCAGAATGAGCGTGCACATCAGGAAGTAAGTGATAAAATTGCGCGTCATGTAGCGGTCCATGGTGCCCATGAACCCATAAAATACCGCACCGAGGAACGGGAGATAGCAGAGTAATGCCAGGAAGATGGGGCGGCAGAGCTGCTCTACCGGGTAGGTGGAGGGCATACCGGGCACCTCCCATCGCATCTGCTCCAGTTCAATCGGTACAATGTAGAGGGCAAGCAGCGTGCCCAGTATCAGCAGTGTCAGAGCAGGCAGTATTCGGCGGATGAATGACATTGGGAGAAGATAGTTTTGGGAGAGGTTGAAAGTTTATTGTCCATTGCCGAGGCGCTCAGCCAGATACTCCGGCAGCCCCACGGCCAGCACGGCCTGCTGGGCAGAGGCGACATCATATTCCACGCGCCGCAGGGTAACGGTGGACGCTTCTGTATCGAAAATAGCATAGCAGGCGCGGGGATCGCCATCGCGCGGCTGCCCTACGGAGCCCACATTGATGAAATATTTCAGACCGGGCTGCAACGGCACCACCGTCTGGCCTTCTGCCCGGAGCTGCTGCCAGTATTCATGCAGCTCCACGGAGCGGCGACCGTCCCAGGTGAACACGCGGGGCTGGTGGGTGTGCCCATGGAAACAAAGCGGCAGGAACTGGCGGTTAAAATTACCTACTGCGTCATTGGCATTAAGGATATAATTCCACGCCTGCGGCTGGTCCAGGCAGGAATGCACCATGACGAATTTGGAGCGTTCAATACGCTGCAACGGCAGGCGGCGCAGCCATGTGAGGCTGTCATCGTTGATGCAGGAGGCATTCCACTCCATGGCCTGGCGCGCCAGAGGATTCATCCGCACCTCCAGCTCCCTGCGCATGTCAGGGTCTCGCAAAGCCAGAGCAAAGCGCACCACCTCCTCATCATGATTTCCCTTGACCACCGGGCATCCGATGGCGCGGATTTCATTCACACATTCCTGGGGGTAGGCGTTATAACCCACCACATCCCCAAGGCATACCACATCCGTGCATTGCTCGCACTGATAATCTGCCATAACGGCATAAAGCGCGTGCAAATTGGAATGAATATCACTGATGACCGCAGTTTTCGGCATAGGTAACTCATATCTTATACCATAATCATCCCTTCTCTGCAAGTCCTGAATTTGAGCTTTTGCATTCCCTTGGGGGCTGTGCACTGCCTCAAAAATAATCGAACCCAACGAGGAATCGCCGCTTCTCTTGCGGTGATGAAGTTTCATGGTTGCCTCAAAATTAAAAGCACTATAATACTTACATGCACTTAATGATGAGAGTTGGGCACCGAGGTAACTTGGGGCTTGATTAGACCAGCAAACCGGACATCCTAAAGTCTGATTAATTTTTTGGTGTCCCCCCTTGGGTTCATTTTATTTTGAGGCAATACATATTTAGCAGCTTGCACAATTCCGCATTGACGAAGCAAACCCCATTTGTTAGTGTTGCAAAGCAACTCGACTCTGCCTTACACGCACCATGCCCGAATCTCGCCTTGTCCTCTTCCTCCTTGCCCTGTTCTGCCCCTCCTATGCCCTCCACGCAGGCGAACA
>JAFNWZ010000118.1 GCA_017379255.1 Akkermansia sp.
AGGACGAAGAAGAGGAGGAAGATGAAGAAGATGAGGAGGAAGCTTCTGCTGCCCCTGCTGCCGTGTATACGCCTCCTCCCCCTGCTGTCATCAGCAGCCTTAAGCTGTACAATGTGACCGCTGCTGACCTGCTGGCCCGCATGTGCGCCCAGGCTTCCTGCGAGTACCGTGTTGAGGAAAATGCCGTTGTAGTGTACCAGAAGGGTGCAGGTTCTCATCGCATGACCCGCCGCCAGTGGACGGTTCGTCCGTCTTTCTTCTATGGTTCTGAAGAAGGTGGTGACGAAGATGAAGAGGATAACGATTTCTCCTCCGGCAGCTCCCGCCGCACGAAGAAGATTGACGCCAAGGCCTCCCTTATTGATATGGGCGTGAACTTCCCGCAGGGTGCTACTGCTAAATATTCTCCGGTGACCGGCGTGCTCACGGTAACTAACACCGATGATGAGCTGGATACTGTGGAAGAAGCCATCAACAAGTTCCGTCAGGATATGCCCAAGATGGTGAAAGTAAGTGCCAAGTTTGTGGAGATTTCTCAGACGAACGAGGAAGAACTTTCCTTTGACTGGGTGATTAATCCCTTCTCAATCAGCAATTCTGGTAACACATATCTCGGTGGCGTGAATGGCACTAATTCTCTGCCCAAGCGCACATTGGATGACTTTGTGTCCTCTGGTGGCAATGCTTTCCGTCAGAATGGCGGTGGTGTATGGCCGATTACCTCTACAACGGGGACGAATGCTGCACGTGATGCGATTTCCAACGGCCTGATGACTGGTGGTCTCCGCTCTGGTTCCGGTGCAATCACCTCTGGTGCTCTGCAGAACCTGATTACCTCTGGTTCCGCCGGTGCCTCCGCAACTTCTTCCGTGGCACCTGGTGTGATGTCTCTTTCCGGCATTTACAACAGCGGTTCCTACCAGATGATTATGCGCGGCCTTTCCCAGAAGAAGGGCGTGGACGTGATGTCTGCTCCGAGCCTTGTCATCAGTGGTGATGAGCCTATGGATTATGCTCCGCAGCCTGATCCCCTGGCTTCCGACCAGAACGATGAAACCGGTTGCGCCAAGATTGAAGTAGTTCGCCGCTTCGTATACCCGACTGAATACGATGAACCCCAGATTATGGGTAGCGGTAATAACAACTGGAACAATAATAACGATAACCGCAATAACGACGACTATTACAGCAGTTCTCCCGTGGCTGCGCCGGCCAACCCGAGCAGCTGGGGTGTGGAAGAAGTGGGTGTGATGCTCCGCTTCCAGATTGAGCCGCTTAAGGAAGGCGACGGTGACATCGTGCGCTTCAAGCGCTTTGAGATTCGCGTGGTGGACTTCGAAGGTTTCGTGAATTACGGTTCTCCGATTACGACTTCTCAGTCCAACTCCAAGGAGATTCGCGATATTGTGCTGACTGAAAACCGCATCGATATGCCCATCTTCAGCCGTCGCTACATCAACTCCAACCCCTGCGTGTACGATGGCCACACCATCGCTATCGGTGGTATGATTCAGGACGAAGTGCAGAAGGTTGAAGACAAGGTGCCCGTATTTGGTGACCTTCCGCTGATCGGCCGTCTGTTCCGCAGCAATGCTGAGTCCCATATCCGCAAGAACCTGATGGTATTCGTCACGGCAGACGTGATTGACCCCTTCGGTAAGCCGATGCGCAAGCGCGACACGGGTACGACCACGGCATCTGGCAACAACTCCGTTCCCGGCCTCTTCCCGGATGACGGTCTTGTGAATCCCTGACCTGACCTGGTTCAATGGTAATTTTGCCCCGCTCCGGTAACCGGAGCGGGGCGATTGTTTTTTTATGCAGTAGCTGAGCCGGGGAATAAGGGCCACAAAATACTAATCCAGGCGCCAAATGTAAAAAAAATCAAAAAAAGCTTCATATTTTGCTTGCATTTGGGTAGGCAGTGTGCTAAATTGTGCTCGCGCTGGTGGCAACTGGTGCAAAATAAAAGAAAGTCTGGATCGTCTAGAGGCCTAGGACTCGCGCCTTTCACGCGCGCAACACGGGTTCGAATCCCGTTCCAGATGTGAAACGCTTCCACTGTATGGTGGAAGCGTTTTTTTAGCTTAAGATTATGTCTGCTCTGTTGAATAAGTTGATTGACTTTCGTGAGTTGAAGCGCCTTCTGGTGCTGATGCTGCCGCTCTATATGGCGAATCTGCTGAATATGGGTATGGGGGTGGTCGATACCATCGTGGCTGGTAAGGCCGGGCCTGAGCAGCTGGCTGGTGTGGCACTGGGAACATCTGTAACAGTGCCGATAATGGTGGCAGTCGGTGCGGTGCTCACGATTGTGGGCCCGATGATTTCGCGTCTGCGCGGGGCAGGGTGCGAGGGGAAGGTGGGGCTGTTGCTCAACAATGCCAAATTGCTTTCTGTGGTGTTGATGGTGGTGGAAGTGGTGGCGCTTCTGGCGGGGGTGCATGTGTTTGCTCTCGTGTCGGACGATGCGGAAATGGTGCAGGTGGCTCAGGAGTATTTATATTACCTGGTGCTGGCCGTGCCAGCCAGCGTGATGATGCGCGCACTGCAGGGGCATTTTGAGGGGTACGGACACACGCGTCCGGCCATGGTGATTTCTCTGTTCGGACTTGTACTGAACATTCCCCTTAATTATATATTTGTGTTTGGCTGGGGATGGATACCTGCCATGGGTGGTGCAGGTTGCGGTCTGACCACCGCACTTGTACATTACCTGATGGCGGGTGCTCTGTTGGGGCTCATGGTGGTGTACCCGCGCTACCGCCGCAACCTGGTGCACATGTGGGCCAACCGGAGGCCGGAGTGGAGTGTTGTGCGCAATATCTTCAGCAAGGGATTGCCGCTGGGGGTGGCATCGCTTTGCGAAATGAGTTTCTTCTGCGTTGTTACTCTCGTGATAGCGCCGCTGGGGGTGCTGGCGGTTGGTGCGCACCAGATAGCTATCAATGTATCGGCGGTCTTGTTCATGTTCCCCTTGTCGCTGAGTATTGCCTCGTCCATACGCTCGGCTTATCATGTCGGTGCGCGCGATAAGGAGCGCTTCAATGCGCTTTTCCGCACTAGTGTTACCTTCATGCTGCTGGTGGTGCTGCTCTCTGCAGGGCTGACCGTGCTTTTCCGCCGCGAAATTATCGGTCTGTATACAGATGATGCCTCAATCATTGAAGTGGCGGCGGCGCTGCTCTGCATGTGCGCGGTCTACCAGCTTTCTGATGCGCTGCAGGCGCTCATGAGCGGGCTGCTCCGCGGCTGCCATGATACGCACGCCATCACCTGGGCAAATATGTTCTCCTATTGGGTGGTGGGTTTCCCGCTTGCCTGCATCCTGATACGGACCGATTACCTCGTACCGGCCATGGGGGCTATGGGTGCCTGGGTCAGTTTTGTGGTGTCGCTTACGATAACGGCAGGACTGCTCAGTTGGCGTTTTGCGTATGCCCGCAAGCGCGTTTTTGAAAAAAATGCGGTGTAGGAGAGAAAAGTCGCGTTATTTTGCTTGACGCGTGGCAGAGATGAGCGTATAGTGGGTGCCCCGCACTACAGGTGTAGTGTGGCCTAAACACATACAAAGAAAAACACAAACGATGAAGACCCACGTGAAGAAAGGTGATAATGTAGAAGTTATCGCTGGCAAGAACAAGGGCAAGCGTGGTGTTGTTCTTTCCGTGAATGCCAAGAAGCAGACCGTGACGGTGGAGGGTGCCCGCATCCTCAAGAAGGCTACCAAGCCCACCGAAGCTGATCCTGAAGGCGGCATCAAGGAAATCGACGGCGCCATCCACATCTCCAATGTGAAGAAAGTGAGCTGATGCCGCAAGGCTGAAACTCCGCGCTTAAGCCATCAACGAACTAACTATTAACAAGAGCTGACCCGCTAATATTATGAGCACACCTACATTGCTTACATACTACAAGGAGACGGTCACCAAGGCCCTCCAGGCGAAGCACAACTATGCCAACGTGCATCAGATTCCCCGTCTTGAAAAGATTGTGGTGACCACATGCATGGGCAAGCACCCCGACCGCAAGCAGGCTGTTGAGGATGCTGTTGCTGAAATCGCTAAAATCACCGGCCAGAAGCCGGCTATGACCTACGCCCGCAAGAGCGTGGCTAACTTCAAACTCCGCGAGGGTGAAGTCCTCGGCGCCCGCGTGACGCTGCGTTCCACCCAGATGTGGGAGTTCCTCGATCGCTTCATCAACATTACCGCCCCCAACATCCGCGACTTCCGTGGCCTGCCCACCAAGTCCTTTGACGGCCGCGGTAACTATGCCATCGGTATTCCGGACCAGTCCATCTTCCCTGAAATTGAGCTGGACCAGATCAAGCGTAATATCGGTTTCGACATCATCTTCGTAACTACCGCCAACACGGACGAAGAAGGTCGCGACCTGCTTGCAGAGCTGGGTATCCCCTTCCGCAAGCCCACCAAGAAGACTGAAGAAAACGCCTAACTAAATTACGATTATGGCAGTATTAAGTGATCCTATCGCAGATTTCCTTACCCGCGTGAAGAACGCCGGCGTGGCCCGCAACGAGGGCTTCACCGCTCCTTACTCCGGTATCAAGGCTGAAATCGCCCGCATCCTGCAGGCTGAAGGCTACATCTGGAGCTACGAAATCGTTGGTGAAGGCAAGGACAAGACCATCAAGGTGAAGTCCAAGTTCACGAACGAGGGTAAGTCCATCATTACGGACGTGAAGCGCGTGTCCAAGCCGGGCCGCCGCGTATACGTACCTTCCGCCGAGATTCCGACCGTGATGAACGGCCTGGGTATCTCTATCGTTTCCACCTCCCGCGGCATGATGACGGGCGCTCAGGCCCGCAAGCAGCAGATTGGTGGCGAGCTCATCGCTCTTGTATGGTAACACTAACCCCTGACCTGATATAAGAATATGTCTCGAGTAGGTAAAAAGACAATCACCGTTCCCGCCGGC
>JAFNWZ010000119.1 GCA_017379255.1 Akkermansia sp.
CCTGTGTTTTTGTCGTTGCTGTTAAAATAATAGTGAGCTGTAATTCGTTTACACTTAGTTAGAAAGATAACCTTTCATTGGCGTGGGAGGTCTGGAAGCACCACCAGATGGTGTTCCCGGTGGCGAAGGTCATGCTGCTCGACCGCAAGGTTTCCGGCAAGGGACTGGTGAGCCTGGTGCTGGGTAAGAGCACGATTTCCAGCACCAACGATGTGCCTGACCCCGAAGGCTTCCTGAACCTCTCCCCGGCGGCTGCCGAAACCGTAGAGCCGCTTATCATGCAACTCGAATCTGAACAATAACGCTTATGAAATTATCCGATACTGAACTGAGCTACGAGGAGCGCCAGATGGTGGAAAACAACCTGATGCGCGATGAAGAAATCCTCTGGGTAAGCAAGCCCGTGCCCAGACTTTTCAGCGCCGGGAGTCTGGGCTCTTTCCTTTTCTCGCTTCCCTGGCTGGGCTTCATTGCTTTCTGGACCTGGGGCGCTGCGCAGGGGAGCGCCATTTTTGCCTGTTTCTCCATTCCTTTCTGGTGTGTGGGGCTGGGCTTGTTCCTCTCCCCCTGGTGGAATCTGCGCACGCAGAAGCGCACCGTGTACCTCATCACTTCCCGCCGTGCCATGGAGGTATACCCTGGCTTGTTCGGGGCGGTAAAGAACCGTGTGTGGCCGTTGGAATCCGGCATGGTGGAATCCTGCACGGTGCGCAAGGACGGCAGCGGCGACCTGGTGCTGGGTTACGAGGAACGCCACAGCCGGAATGGTTCCCACACGGTGAGCCGGGGCTTCATGAATGTGCCCGATGTGCGCCGTGTCGAGCAGTTCCTCTACGACCTGACCGAGGAAAAGCCTGAGATTCAGGAATGAAATCCGCCGACCCCAGAGATTTCGGGCTGAATGCTGCACAGTGTGAGAGGGTGCGCGCCGCCTTGCAGCCCGGTGAGGTGCTGCGCTGGGCGGGGAAGCCCTTGGTTTTCCGGAGTATCGATTGGGGAAAGGTGATAGGGCTGGCGCCCCTGCTGGCTGTGTTCGGCGGCCTGGGGGGCATGGTTCTTTATTCACTGGCGGCCGGCGAAATCGCGGTGAGTGGTTTTCCTTTGCTGGCGGCGCTGGTCCTGGCTCTCCTTTTTGTGATGTTGCCCCTGGCCGCAGTGCTCACGCCTTTCTTCCGCGCGTGGAGTCGGCGGAACACGGTCTATGTCATCACGAACCGCCGGGCTTTCATTTGTGGCATGGGGGAGGGTTCATGGCGCTTGCAGCGCGATATGGTAGCCAGTAATTTCCAGCGTAAGGATGGTAGTGGCAATCTGGTGTTTGCCGTGAGCTGGGAATCCGACACGAAGGGTGTTCTCCGGAAAGTTGAAAAAGGATTCATGAATATCCACGATATCCGGCTGGTAGAAGAGATGCTGGAAAAAGCTATAGCAGAAAGGGTGAAAGCATGAAATCCGCCGACCTCAGAGATTTCGGGCTGAATGCCGCGCAGTGTGAGAGGGTGCGCGCCGCCTTGCAGCCCGGTGAGGTGCTGCGCTGGGCGGGCAGTCCCGTTATCCGACATTTTGAGCCCGACAAGGTGAATCGTGTGGTGGGCGTACTCTTTTTCTTGCCTTTCGGCCTAATCGGAGCAGCTTTGATGTATTTTCTTCTGGCGGGGCGCATGCACACGGACTCGCTGACCAGTCTGGTTCTCTGCTGGTTGATGGCTATCATATTTTTCATGGTGCCCATCATTGCGTGTATCATTGCTCCGCGGGTGCATGCTGCCGGGCTTCGGCGTACGGTTTATGTTATCACCAATCGGCGGGCTGTCGTGTGCGGTCAGGGAACGGAATCCTGGTCGCTGGCGCCGGGGATGGTGATATCAAATCAGCAGGCTAAGGATGGCTGCGGGAATCTGGTCTTTTCCTTGCGCCCCAATGAAGACCACCCTGGCTGGGTGGAGTTCGGATTCATGGATATCCGCGATGTGCGCCTGGTGGAGGAAATTCTGGAAAATGCTATATCTGAAAGGGAAAACGCGTGATAAGGCCCGATGAACAGACCCGCTTATGTGCCGAGCTGCTGCCCGGCGAGGAGGTGCTGTGGCAGGGGCGCCCGCAGCTGCCAGTGGTGAACAGCGCCACGCTGCCGCTGTTCCTGCTATCGCTAATCTGCCCGCTGCTGCTGGTGTTCCCCCTCATGCAGCAGCGCCGCCTGCGCCGCACGCTCTATGTGCTTACCGACCGCCGCATCCTGGTCTACCGCGCCAATTGGTGGCGCGGCGTGCAGCGCCACGCCTGGCCGCTGGAGCCCGGCATCATCACCTCCCGCGTACACCGCCCCGGTGGCAGGGGCGACCTCATCATGGAATATACCTACGGCCGCCGTGTTTCGGAAGACAAAGGTTTTCTCAATGTGCCCGATGCCCTGCGCATCGCCCGCCTGGTTGATGAGGCGGAGAAGAAACTGAATTGTGCCTGATGGCGGATAGATGTATGTTCCGGTTGTGCATTCTGATGGGGTGTTTTGTGTGGGCTTCTGCGCTGGCGCAGGCGTCTCCGGCGTATGGGCAGTCGCTCAGCTCTGCCTGCCATGGTAATGATGCGCTTTCGCGGGCTATTGCTGAGGGCGATATCGCGCGCATCGGGAAAGTATTGGATAGCGGGAGCAGCGTGAACAGGTCTGTAGAATGCCATTTTGCCGAGGGGTACACGGTTACGCTCACTCCTCTGGCAGAGGCTTTGTTCCGTTATGTGGGCGGATTCCCGGAGGAAGAGGAAAAGGGGGTAGCGGTGGTGCAATACCTCATCAGCCGAGGGGCAGACATCAACGCCGCCATTCCGGAGACTGGCAGTACGCCGCTGCATCTCGCGGCTGGCGCACTGGATGGTTGCATAGCATTCCGCCTTTTTGCGACGCTCCGTGAAGCCGGGGCTGATGTTTCCGCTCGTGATAACAAGGGGCAGACTCCCCTCGATGTTCTGAGAGAAACGCTGGAGGATTGGTGAAATGACAAAAAGGTCTGTGTGAGCCCCTGCGGGGCTCGTATTCACCCCGCAATCTGCTGGCGGGTGGCGAGGAAGGCGTTGAGTTCATCGAGCATGCGGCGCTGGGTGGGGCAGGCGCGGCGGCGGTCGCCCAGGAGCTTGCTGCAGGGTTCTATGCCGGCAAATTCGTAAGTGGTGAGGCCCAGGCGGCGCAGTTGCTCCAGCTGCTGCTCCAGTTCATTGTAGAAGAAGAGGGGCAGGGGGGCTTTTTCCGCGAGTTCGTGCAGGTCGATGACCACGGGCGGGGTCTGCAGGCGCAGGTGGTCGGCAATGAGCGGCAGCCCGGCCTGGCGCAGCATGCGGGCAATGCGCTGGAAGAGGTAGTCCAGCGGCACGGCGTGCAGCGGGCATTTCTCCTCCAGGTAAATGAGGATGGCCTTGGCGATTTCCCCGCGGAAGGGCAGGCTGACTCCGGCGGAGTCGGCGGCCTGTTGCAACACATCCTCCAGCCAGGCGGCATCGTAGTCGGAGATGACGCAATGCCCGGTCTGCAGCAGCGGACGCTTGTTCTTGAAGGCTATCATTATTCGAGGTCGAGTTTGCGCTGCAGCGGGTCCTGCACGGTCTTGATTTCCATGCGGCGCACCAGTTCGATGAATTCGTCCACCGTGCGGAACTGGCGGTACACGGATACGTAGCGGATGTAGGCCACGGGGTCGATGGTCTGCAGCTTTTCAATCACCTTCATGCCGATGACCGAGGAGGGCACCTCGCGCTGGTGGTCGCGGTGCAGGTCTGCCACGATTTCATCTACCGCGATATCCAGCTGGTCCATGCTCACCGGGCGTTTTTCGCAGGCTTTCACCATGCCGCGCAGTATCTTTTCGCGGTTCAGGGCCTCGTGCAGATTGTCGCGCTTGACCACGCGCAGCTCGGTGCGCTCAATCTGCTCGTAGGTGGTGTAGCGGTAGCCGCAGCGCAGGCATTCGCGCCGCCGGCGTATGCACGTGCCGTCTTTCGACATGCGCGAGTCTATCACCTTGTCATCCATGTATCCGCATTGTATGCATCGCATGCGCCCAGATTAGCACAATTCCTTGTACCGTCAAGCGGGAAATAGTGCCGTATCTGGTATATCAAGGCTTTACGTACGCGCGTGAATGTTCACTTTTCCGAATCATTTGCCCGAATCATAAAAAATGATAGAAAATTAGAAAAGTTCTAAAATAACTATTGACATACCGAAATGGTAGTGATACAGTAGCTGCGTTCCCGTCAAACGGGTAACCTATACACGACAAACAACAACACAACGAAAGACACACGACTATGAAGAAATACCAGTGCACCGTATGCGGCGAAGTCATTGAGAGCGAAACCATGCCGGAAGTATGCCCCGTATGCGGGGTGGATACCTTCGTTGAAATTGACGAAGCCGCCGAGAAGGTCTATGCCGATGAGCACCGCGTGGGCGTTGCCCAGGGGCTCGATGAAGAGGTGGTGAAGGGCCTGCGCGACCACTTCCAGGGTGAATGCTGCGAGGTGGGCATGTACCTGGCCATGAGCCGCCAGGCCGAGCGCGAGGGCTACCCCGAGGTGGCAGAAGCCTTCCGCCGCTACGCCTGGGAGGAAGCCGAGCACGCCGCCAAGTTTGCCGAGCTGCTGGGCGAGGTGCTTACCGACAGCACGAAGAAGAATGTTTCCATGCGCGCCGATGCCGAGTTCGGCGCCTGCAACAGCAAGCTGGCCATTGCCAAGCGCGCCAAACAGCTGGGCTATGATGCCATCCACGACACCGTGCACGAGATGTGCAAGGACGAAGCCCGCCACGGCAAAGGCTTCGATGGCCTCCTGAAGCGCTATTTTAATGCATAATTCAGAATGAAGAACGCAGAATGATGAGCGTGTGCGCGGCGGAAGCCGCGCGCGTGCTTGTCATTCTGCATTCTGCGTTTTGAAATCTGCATTCCATCCGTGTCTGTATGCAAGATACGGCTTGAAAAATCGGGGTGCTCTGGTAGAATGCCACGCGTGAAAGTCATAGCCATAGCGAACCAGAAGGGCGGGGTGGGCAAAACCACCACAGCGGTGAACTTGTCTGCTGCCCTGGCAGCACGCGGCAAGCGTGTGCTGCTCATCGATATGGACTCCCAGGCCAACGCCAGCACCATGCTGGGCGTGGAGGTGGAGAGCGATGCCAGCCTGTACCCTGCGCTCATTGGTGAAGCGCTGCTGGAGGATCTGGTGCGCCCGGCCCGCCGCCGCAATCTTTCCATCATCCCCGCCCACATGGATTTGTCCGGTGTGGAGGTAGAATTGACGCAGAACGGCACTCACCTTACCTGCATGAGAGATGCCATGGAGGGGCTGCGTGCCAGCCGCTA
>JAFNWZ010000120.1 GCA_017379255.1 Akkermansia sp.
CCAATGCCAGAAGGGAGAGCGTGGCCGTGGCGGGTTCGGGAATGGTGTAGATGGTTGCAGTACCCTTGATGTACAAATCGTTGTCTGCCTGGTAATATCGGACTCCTTCGACCCGGATTGCCAGTTCCTCACCCTGTACGGCATATGTGGCAATCTCATTTTCCGATAAGTTGAACGATGTGTAGTTAGGCAGCGTGAGGATGTTTCCGTAATTGCTTTCCTCTCCACCATCTATCAACTTGAAGTCAAAGCTGAGGGAGTCTTCTTCAAACAGGGAAACGTCAAAGGTGATGTCAATCCTGGCACCTTCGGCCAGTGTGATGACGTCTCCGTAGATGACAGAATGTTTCCCGGAGTCCCATTCGCAGATTTCGCCTTCTGCCGTGGCTATGAATCCGGCCACATTGAACATGGTGGTGGAGCCTTCTTCCAGGGTGAGGGTTTCAGCCTGCAGCCCGATAATGGGAGCGGAACCATTGCCGACCATGTACGATGTTCCTGTACTGATGCTTACATCGCCCAGTTTGCCTGAGCCCTGAATGAGCCCGGAACCAGAAACCTTGCCAGTGAGAGTACCTTCATTGTTCAAAATGGCGCCTTCTGCCACATAAAGGCCTTTTTCACTTCCTTCCGCCAGGATGGTGCCTGTGTTTGTCAACGTTGCGCCAAGTGCAACATTGATTTCATTGGCTTTCATGGTGCCGTTGTTAGTGGCAGTGCTGAAGATGGCAAGCTTGATGTTTCCTTCTGCCTCTATGACGGAGCCCTCCGTGTTTTCGAGGGTGGCACCGGCATTCACATAGATGTCGCCCTCCAACGCAAGAGACCCATTGTTGGTGAGTTTTGAGGAGCCATCCAGCCGGATGAAGCCCCCAACCTGGATAGAGCCGTTATTAGTGATGTTATTGGAGACGCCATCTACTACAGTATCATTGATGATGATGTGTTCGCCGATGTTCATGGAGGCTGATTCAGCAACCGTCACTGAACCTGTGGCAGAGCCATATCCGATGGACATACCATCGGCCGTGAAGCTTGAACCACCGTTGATGTTCAGTTCGCCTGCGCCGTTACTGAATAAGCCGACAAAAACGCGTCCGCCTGTTTGAGTAACCTCACTGCCGGAGTCGATATTGATTGAACCTGTACCCTGGTAGCCGACATAGACATCGGCATTGAGTGAGGCACTGGCGCTTTCTGAAATGTTAAGACTGCCGGTTGAACCAGGGCCTTCTGCTATACAGATGTAGCAAGTTCCTCCATCTTTTGAACCAAGGATCATGCTGGCTCCATCTGTTACGGTGATTTCACCATTCCCTTGCTGCGACTTACCAATGGAAATATAGGAGGTGTGTGTGGAAGCTCCCGTGGAAGGTGCAGGCGGCGTATTGGTGCTTTCCATAATCAGCTCACTATTTTCACCGCTGACGACGATGGACCCCTTGCCCGTGTTGCTGCCTCCTACTATAATCTGGTTATATGAGGTGTTGATTTCGTCCGGACTGGCTTTAATGTACGCTTTGCCGCCATTCTTGATTTCCAGAAGCCCTGAGTTGTCATCCGGGGTGGAGGTTGAGCAGGAAATGCCAAGGAAAGCCCGGGTAGTCAGGGTGCCGCCATCCACGGTAATGGAGCCTTTTCCGCCATGGCCGATGTAAATCTGGGCTCCGCCCAATGCCGTGGTGCCGGTGCCTGTATCAAGAGTGGAGCCTTTGTTGATGGTGATGTGCCCTTCGTGGGCTGCAAAAGGAACATCGCCGCCAATATTGCTGGAGAGGGTAGCGTTGGTTTTCCAGTCATTTGTATTGTGCCATCCATAGCCACCAACAAAGAGGCTGTTTTCTGTGTATACACGGATAGGGTTGTCAGCCGTGCCGATAACCAGATGGGCATCCCCGATGAAAGAACCGACTGTCACTGTGCTGGCACTACTGTGTGACAGAGAAATGTCTGCATCATCGGGCTTTGTGTCATCGGATGCGCTGATATAGTACGGGTTGCCTGCATCACCTGCTGCAATGAATGCAACTTTATTCTTATCAGAGTAGAACATTCCATTGCCTGCAGCGGTTTCTGTAAATGTTTCTGAGGCAATCGCATCGCTGCTCAGGGTGTAGGTTTCTACAACTGGTGATACCTGAGCCATGGTAATCCCGGAGCATGATGCCAGACCGCAAATCAATAGGAAAAGAGTTTTTTTCATGGTTTCGTAGAGTGGGATGAAAGCTTTCATTCACTATAATAGGTGTTTATTATGAAAAGTAAAGATTATTCAACCGGGGGGGAGAAGTTATTTGTAAAAAACGACAAAAGAAAGCTAGAACACATTACGCGCTTGCGTCATTGATAGCGGTTGCGGTAGAATGAGGCAAGCAAGTTATGAGCACACTCAACGATATCCTCTTTGATGAAATTCTGCAGGCTCGCCAGCGTGTATATGCCGTGGGAGCACCCACTCCCTTGCAGGAAATCAAGCTTCCCGGGGTGAATGCTACCGTGTTTGCCAAGCGCGAGGACCTGGGCCCCATTAAGGCATACAAGTGGCGCGGGGCTTATAACTGCATGGCCAAGCTTTCTGCTGAACAGCGGGAGAAGGGCGTGGTGGCTGCCTCGGCTGGTAACCACGGGCAGGGCGTTGCCCTGGCTGCCCGCCGCCTGGGGTGCAAGGCACATATCTACATGCCGCGCTCCACTCCCGAGGTGAAGCAGAACGCCGTACGCATGCATGGTGGGGATAATGTGGAGATTGTGCTCACGGGTGACTCGTACGATGCCGCCTCTGCTGCGGCGCATGAGTTTGCCGATGCGAATGGACTGACCTTTGTGCACCCTTATGACCACCCGTTTACCATGGGCGGGCAGGGGACGCTGGCGGATGAGGTGGTGATGAGCGGTCATGGGCCGTTTGACCGTGTGTATCTGCAGATTGGCGGCGGTGGCCTTGCCGCGGCCTGTGCCTGCTGGTTCAAGAAATTCTGGCCTGAGTGCAAGTGCATTGGTGTGGAAGGTGTGAACCAGGCCTCCATGAAGCTGGCCGTGGAAAGTGGCGAGCGCAGGACTCTGCCGTATGTGGATGTGTTCTGCGACGGCACGGCAGTGCGCACGGCGGGTGAGCTTACCTTTGAACTTTGCCGGGAGTTGCTGGATGGCTTTGTCACCGTGACCAATGAGGAGGTGTGCAAGGCTATCCGTTCGCTCTGGAACAGCATCCGCGTCATTACCGAGCCCTCTGGCTCTATGGGCATGGCTGCTTTGTTGCAGGACTGGAAGAACGGTAATATCTCCCCCGGAGAGAAATGCCTGGTGGTGCTTTCCGGGGCTAATATGGATTTTGCGCAGATGGGGCTGGTTGCCACGCGTGCCGGTGTGCATGAAACGAACCGCCAGGAACGTTTCCTGCAGATTCCCATGGAAACCAAGCGCGGCCAGGTGCTCAAGTATCTGGAAAGCATTCCGGAAGGGGTGCAGCTGACCGATGTGCAGTATGGGCGCGTGGCGGGGGATATTCAGCAGCCTGTGTTCGGCGTGCTGGCCACGGATGCTCAGTTTGCTGAGATTGACCGCGCTCTGCAGGCGAAAGGATTGCAGGCAAGAGATGTCACGAACCACGCAGATGTCCGCTTCCGTATGATTTCCTATGACCGAGAGCGGCTGAAACACCCCGTATTCTTTGTGATTGAGTTCCCGGAGCGTCCGGGGGCATTCTCAGAGTTCATGCGCGTGGTGGGGCAGTATGCCCACCTGTGCTATTTCAATTACCGCTATTCTGGCGAACACGTGGGCCGCGCCCTGGTCGGGCTGGAGTTTGAAACGGTGGAGGACCGCGACACCTGCCGCGAGAAGGCAATGCTGTTGCTGGGCACAACGATTCAGGGCCTTCATGAACTGCCGGATGAAGTGCGTCACCGTGTGCTGGACCGCATGTCACCCCTGGATAAATGATGATACTGGCTTCCCAGTCACCCCGCCGCCGGGAACTGCTGGCGCGGGAAGGTGTTGTGTTCCGGGTAGAGGTGCGCGATACGGAGGAGGTGCATGATGCGTCTCTCGCTCCTGAGCAACTCTGCGCCATCAATGCGGCTGCAAAGGCAGAGGCTGTGGCGCGGGAATTCCCCGGCGAAGTAGTCATCGGCGCGGATACGCTGGTCTTTATTGATGGGGCTCCGCTGGGCAAACCGGCAGATGAAGTGCGGGCCATCGCCATGTTGCAGCAGTTGCAGGGGCGGACTCACAGCGTCTGCACTGCGGTGGCTGTCATTATGCCCGATGGCTCGCGTCGCGATTTCTCCGAAACGAGCCAAGTGACATTCCGCCCGCTTGATGAGGCTGCCATCCGCCACTACATGAGTCTGGTGCATGTGTTTGACAAGGCCGGGGCATACGCAATCCAGGAGCATGGCGAGCTGATTATTGAAGCATTCGAGGGCGACCTGGACAACGTGATCGGACTTCCGGTGAAGCGGCTTTTGCAGGTTCTCCGGTCAAAATGAATAATAGAGAAAACCGCCTGTTCCCACGCAGGAAACAGGCGGTGAAAGGAATCCCGCTTTTTCAGCGTTTACCGTAGCGCCGTTCCCGCCTGGCATATTCTGCCAGGGCTGCTTCGAATTCGGTGCGTCCGAAATCGGGCCAGAGGACATCGGTCACATAGAGCTCTGAATAGCTGATTTGCCAGAGCAGATAATTGGAGATGCGCATTTCTCCGCTGGTGCGGATGAGTAAATCCGGGTCGGGCATGCCGGCGGTGTAGAGATTGTCTGCCAGCATTTCGGGTGTGATGTCTTCCGGCTGTAGCGTGCCGGCTTGCACTTCCGTGGCCAGTTTCCTGACGGCCGCGGTGATTTCCTGTCTGGAACCATACGAAAGGGCCAGCACGAGGTTGAGTCCATCGTTATGGCGGGTGGTCTCGATGCTTTCCTGCAGGCGTTTGCGGCATTTTTCCGGCAGCATGTACAGCTCACCGATGGCATGCAGACGCACGTTCTTTGCCATCATTTCCGGAGTACGCTCCTGCAGG
>JAFNWZ010000121.1 GCA_017379255.1 Akkermansia sp.
CCGAATACTATACACCACATTGCGAATGCAATGCCTGATAAAACCCAGAAATTTAGATACCAAGGTGATTTGGGGGTCGATTCTTTATTTGATTCGTTGTCGTTTCGGGACATAAAGTATATATGGTGTATTATTTCCACAGCGGGTGCTCTTGCCAGTTAGCGGGAAGTCCCATCCATGTGTGAGGGATATTAGCAAAGCGAGGCTCGGCTATAAGGGCAAAGAGCCTTTCTCTCCACTGAGAATTTGAAGCAATTTGTCTGAGCAGATAATGGCAAATGGTGAGAATACCACCGGTTTTGGACATATTAAATGCTACCGTTTTACTGTTGTCCTGAATCCATTGTTCAGATTGCTGGTCAAAAGAGTAATACCAGTTGGCATCTTTTGCTGGAATGGCCGGTTGTTTGACCCAGCCTCGATTCCAAACTCGGTTGTGGTGAGCACAAGCATTTCGGACATCGTTTAGCGCCCGAAGCCAAGAAGTCAATAGGGTTGGGGTAGGAAGACCGAGTGAGCGTGAAACCTTTTTCTGAATCTGTTGTTCGACACTACTGAAGAAGAATACAGAAGAGCCGAAGTCCATTAGCTCGCATGCTAGCCACAAGGGGAGGTGTTTATCGGAATAGTGCGCAAAAAAGTCACGAACGAGCAATAAGGAGCTTTTTTGTGCCGCTTCATCTAATTTGTCCACCCATTTCTGCCATTTGTCTGGCTTGATGTTATGGAAGTTGTTGATATTCAGATGCCCAAAAGGTCCATATGCTTCGCAGAAATAATGAACGAGTCTGTTGCGAACAGCTACCTCTATGCACTCAATAGCATCCAGTAGCATTAAGCGCATTTGCCGGTCAAAGCAGTATTGACCCCATATTGTATCAAAATCTGTTCGAATCTGTCCTTGGGCTGTTGTACCCCAATAAGCCTGAAGACGCTGGTATCCTACATCTTCCAACCTTTGTCTGATGACATGAAAATCGCCCCGCATGCCGCGTTGTATGAGCAGGTGAGCCAAATCATCATAGCTCAGGAAAGGATGGCTGTATGGTTGCTGAGGCATAAAAAATAAGGCACGCTTTGTTGCGCTTGCTTCTTCTCAGGTAAGAAGAACAGAGGCGTCAGCGTGCCATGGCAGGTTCTATGTATCATTTTTTTAGTTGTTTGTCAACTATTTAGTGCGAGAGAGCTGTTTTTTTCCACATGTTTCCCAAAGTTTCGTAGATTGTAAATTATCGGCGAGCGTAGCGAGCGGAATTCGTAGCCCACGGTAGTGGGCGTAAGAGGTTAGACAGGGGTGGAGCGACGGAGTCGCGGAACCCCTGGTCAAACAAAAAAATGACCAGAACCCCGAACACAGTGAGTGGGTGGCAGCCTGCCACGGCGTCTTGTCTCGGCGTAGGTTCACCGGAGACGGAAGGGCGTGAGCCCGGAGACGGGAAAGCTAAGCTCCAACATAAAGCATCGCATTATGCCGCCCACTCGCCAAGCTCGGGGCTCCGATATTATTTTCGATTTACCCATGGTTCCGCCGCTGGGGGCTTCGGCTAACGCCTACGCCCACCCAGGTCGCGGCTCCACCATGGGCTACGACTATACCGCCCTACGGGCTCAAAATTCCACGCACTCCGTGCGCCTGAATAGACCGATAGATTACAATTTAGCAGCGTATTGTCAATTAGCTGTGCTACATGAATTTGAAAGCAATCCTAATGAAACTTTGGGACACATGTGGTTTTTTTCGTTTTGTAAGATGGGAGATATTGAGAAACTATGAGTTCGCAGGACTTGGAAAAGGACTTGGCTTTTGGGTGAAAAACGTACAAAACAGCGGGGTGTTGTCTCCCTCTCAAAAGGGTAAACTATCCGGGAGGTGAGTTTTGGGGCAATAGGTACCTATTTTTGTGGCAAAAAGGCATCTTGAAACGAAAATAAGCTGTTCTTTAGTTGCGTTCCACGCGTTAAGTGAAAATAAGAAATGCGCAATTTCGGTTTGTGCGTTAAATAAAAATTGACAGAACGCTTATTTTCATTTAAGCTGACAGCGTGAGACGAGAAAATACAGGCAAGTATGTAGTTGTCAGTACTATTGGAGAGAAGGTAAACGCCTACATCCCGGCACCATTGCCTCCGCATCCTCTGCCCGAGCTGAGTGCTACAGGCAACAGGCTCCTTTTGAGCGCTGTTCAGACATTAGGCGCATTAGATGCGCTTAGTGAACACTTGCCTGACGTTGCGCCATTTATCTACGCCTACATTCGCCAGGAAGCCGTATATTCGTCCATGATTGAGGGAACACAATCATCCTTGAGTGATTTGCTTTTGTACGAGCAAGGTGGTTACGAACAGGCCGATACAGATGATGTAGAGGAGGTAAGCCATTATGTATCTGCCATGCAGTTAGGTATGGCTCGCATGCAGGAAGGATATCCCATCTCCTTGCGTTTGATCAGGGAATTGCATGCTGAATTGTTACGGAGAGGCCGTGGTTCTACCAAAATGCCAGGAGAGTTCCGACAGAGCCAGAACTGGATTGGTGGTACACGCCCCGGAAATGCGGCTTATGTTCCCCCTCCTCCCCAGGAACTCATGGATTGCATGGGGGCATTGGAATTATTCATCAACCGGGATGATGAAATCACCCCCTTAGTGAAAGCCGCGCTAGTTCATGTGCAATTCGAGAGCATTCACCCGTTCCTTGACGGAAATGGCCGTGTGGGGCGCCTGCTTATCCAAATGATGCTCTGCAACTGCGGGCTTCTCAGAAAACCTTTGCTGTATCTGAGTTTGTATTTTAAGCAACACCGCC
>JAFNWZ010000014.1 GCA_017379255.1 Akkermansia sp.
CTGCCCTATTTTCTCTCCATGTCAATGACCTTGAATCTCTAAAGTCCTGCTCATACTCAGATATAAAATCGTCTACATCCTCTTTGCTACCATCACCCTCATACTCTATGCACAACTCTTTTTCTATTGCGTGTAAGTATTTAAGCTGTTTATCCGTTGCAGGTATCATCGTCCTCGCTCCTCCTTCATATTTCTCTAAAATGCTCTTTGCATATCCAATCTCCAAAACCACGCTTAATGTATTCGTCCAGCACCTTCTGTGCTTCAGTATCATAAATAATCTGTTCTCTCAGTTCTCGGATTGTTAAATCTCCCATCATCGCCGTTATCAAATCACTTGCGCACCTTGTGCTGTAAGCTATAGGTGTCTTGCGCCCTGGGCAATGCCAATGTGTATCATCAGAATACCACCCTTTAGGCGGTTTCCTGCGTCTCATGCCCCGTGTCCTCTGTCAATCTCCACTCCTCTGGGCAGGAATTAAGCACACAACCGCCCTGAGCGAATACACAGCCGTTACAGCAATCTCCACCCAGATTAGCCTTCCCCGTCTCCCGACAATGTGCCTTGATTGTTTTTGCCATCGTGAGCAAATTTTCATCAATCTTCGTCATCGCTGTCACTCCCCTTCAGCTCCACCCTGCGCCCTTCTGGAATATTATCGTCAATCGTCACCCTGCCGCAAGTAGCACAGACTATCTTGTCCCGGTGCTGTCTATCCTCGGCTCGGATAATCCTTGCCCAGGCACCGCAACTGCATTCAATGTACTCGTTATAGCTCCTCATGCTTCGCCTTGGTTTTCTCCTGTGCCTTAATAAATTTCACCAACCTGCTCCAGTCAGAATTCAGCTTCCACGCGAATGCCGCCATGACAGCGGCAGACAGCATGGACACCGTGGCCAAGATGGCCAGCAATGTCTCCATCATTTCCCCTTCTTGTGCTCCATCCCTAGCCATTTAGCCCACCCTTCAGCTGTGCCATTGCAGAAACCTAATCCATAGCACCGTACGGTGTGCTGGCAATACTCACACGGAGGCACCTTTTCAGTAATCCAGTTCGCCAAATCTTCTTTTCCCATGCTCTGGATCCACTCCTGATTGGTCATCATTTTCCCTCCTCGTTCCTGCTGGTGGCGAAGGCCATCATCACGCGCATGGCTGCGTTAATCAGATGCGGCTCTTCCCGGTCACCCTTGCGATAGAGATTTATGTGCCGCATTGCGCGGGCCAGGTGCTCATCCGTGGGAATCGTGCGCCAGGTCTCGCCGGGATGCTTCACGGCCCCGGCGGTCAGCCCCCTGGCTATCTCGTCCAGCCAGGCTGGGTCAATGTAGCGGTATTCATTGTCTTCCTGATCCTGCGGATAAGCCGCTCTAGTCTCACTCATCAGTCACAAATCTCCTCTTCATCCACATCATCATCAAAGGCACCCATCAGCAGACATGCGAAAGCCACCCATTCCGCATTTACCTTTAGCATGAAATTTGCCCAGTCCTTGTTCAGCTTGTAGGCAAAAGTCATCAGCGCTATCAGCAGCAGTATGTTCACCACTAGCATCAAGGCCAGCAATGTCTCCATCATCATCATTCAATCCCCCGGAATCCTTCATACGCAAATAGGTAAAGTTCCCTCTCTGCCTCGGCCTGTGTCCCATACACCGCCATCACCTTCGGCTTCCTGCCCTTGCGATACTCCATGACAGCATAGCCACTCCCCCGTGGCTCGACTTTGAATGTTCTCGTCTTGGTCAGATTCTGATAGACCATCAGGCTTCCTCCCATTTCATGGATTTAGCAAGGCTGTCCAGCTTGCGCTGAGCCCTGTGTTCGTATTCGTCCTCGTCCAGGATGGAAACGATCTTCCCTTCCCAGTCCCGCTCGACTATCGCATATTCGAGTATCACCAGCTCGACTGCAATCGTGTGCCCCGTCCGGGGATTCCTATATTTCATTCTGTCACCGCCCCCAGCAAATGCTTATGCCTCACGAAATAACATTCCGGCGCCTTAAGCCCCAGGGCCATGCCAATGTCCTTCCAGGGCATGCCCGCTTCCCTCATAGCCGCCATTTCGCGTGTTCGCTCGACATGGTTTACCATCCTGCGACCGGGTCCAGCCAGCGGATTCCCCGTTTCATAGAGGCTGAAGGCATCCTCAACAGATGTAGGGGCAGCGCGCAGGATGGCGATGCACAGCGCCCCGTAGTTCGCCGCATGTATGATGTCTAAAGTGTCGCTTCTCCGCATTTTGCAAACTCCGCCTCCACATCGAAACCACATTCGTCCATAAGGATTTCCTTCACAATCCCGGCAGTCAGCTTCTCCCGATAGCAGTCAGCGGTGAATTCGTTGAAATCGTGCAGGAAGTCTCTCAAGCGTTTGCCACCGTACCCGCGCTTACACCGCAGGAACATCAGGACGGTCATCAGCAAATCCCCTGCCAGCCTGGGCGCAAACTCATGGTCAACATGCTGGCAGGCGTTCCGGCTGATCTCATTGACCATTTCCGTTTTCATGGCCGAGAGGGCGGCCTTTGCTTCCACTGCCGACATTCCCTGCATCTTCCGCTGCAGCTCCCTGGACTTCCTTCTTGTTATGCTTGCCATTACTTCTGCCTCCCTATGTGCTTCACGCGGTCATGCTCCTCTGCCTGCTTGGCCTTGTTCC
>JAFNWZ010000122.1 GCA_017379255.1 Akkermansia sp.
GCCTTTCGGCGCTACTTCTATGTTGATGTAGTAGCACAAGCCGGAAAGCACCAGCCCCATGCCGATGGCCGGGGCGCTGAGACGCCACAGGCTGAGCCCCGCCATGCGCATGGAGGTGAGCTCATTATCCGCAGCCAGACGGCCGTATACCAGAAGCACTGCAGTGAGGAATCCCCACGGTACAGAAAAGGTCAGCGAGAAGGGAATCACCTGCACGATGAAGTCGAAGACAATGCTGGGCGGTGCGCCGCTTTCCACCAATAATTCATGCAACTGCTTGAAAAGCTGACCCAGGAGCAGAAGCATAGTCAGCGAGAGTACACCCAGAAAGGTGACTGAGATAAGTTGCTTGAGGATGTAGCGGTCAATCGTTTTCATGCCAACTCCCGCATTCTACCATAATTAATGCCTCTTGCAAACAGGAAAAATCAACTTTCCGCACTTTTTGCGTGCTGGCACCGCGCAGGATGCGAATATACATGCCCCAGGCGCTGCGTTACTCTTTATCGGGGCAGCCGCTTTCCTGCTTGCCATGGGAGCTGAAATGAGTTAGAATGCACATGCAAAGCATTTATACCATTATGGCACACGAAACTGCATTCCTGGGTGCAAGCACGGTTTTCGGCAAGTATTGGACGAAACGCCGCTTTTTTGATTATCTGATTGATAAGGATAATTTCAAGCTCACCTTTGGCCGCTCGTTCGGCATGATGGTGTATCTGGATAATGCGATTGCCAACGGTCCGGCCGCTGTGCGGGCGGATGTGGAGGCTGACACCCGCTCCACGAACTATCTCATCAATCACCTGGCCGATATCAAGCCGGAGCTCACTATTTTTGTGACTACCTGCGATATGTTGCCCGAAACGGCTGATGAAAATACGCCTGCTCTGCAGGGCAGTGATGACCCCTACGTGCAGAACCGCATCAATCTGTACCGGGAGCTGAATCGCCAGTATGGCCGCGTGCTCAATGTGCATATCCCCGAAATTGCCAGCACCGATCCTGCATTCAATCCGCTGATGGCAGCGCTGGTGAATCCGGATGCTTCAGATGCGCCGCTTCCCTTTGCGCCTCTGGAATACCACCAGCTTTACCTGCCGCAGCGCATCATGGGCGATGTGGACCGCTGCATTCCGCTGGGCATTCCGGCTATTATTCCCGCCATGCCGCAGCTGACCACCACTGAACTGGTGAACTTGCTCAATCCCTCGCTGGCCAGCCGTCTGCGTGCTCCGGAGACTTCCGACCCGCGCGGTTCTGACCGCAAGTCGATTCATTCGTTCCAGTGGCTGGACCCGAAGGATGGCTACCTGCTGACCAAGGAGGACCAGGTGGAGCTGCTGAAGTTCTACTTTGCACCCGGAATACTGTGATGGCGGCAGCAGCATTGAGGCAGACCGGAGGTGAGTTTGCCCGGTTTTTTGTGGTTGGTGTGGGCGCCACCCTGGTACACCTGGGGGTGTACTTGTTGCTTAACTGGGTGTTCAACCTGGGGGAGCACGATGCGTGGGGCATAACCGCCACTTATGCTGTGGGGTATCTGGTCAGTTTCATTGTTAATTATGTTGTAACGCTTCGCTGGACTTTCAAGACGCAGGGCAGTGTGCGCAAAGGGCTGGGCTTTGCCTTTTCTCATCTGGTCAATGCGTTCCTGCACCTGATACTGCTGAACTTCTTCCGCGCTGTGGGCGCGGGGGATGCGTTGAGCATGCTGCTCATCTGGCTGACTCCCTGGCTGGTGGACTGGCTGCCGGTGCTCGGACGCCCGGAGTCTCTGCTGCCTCTGCCGGTTTATGTCATCGTGGTGCCGTTGAATTTTATCATGGTGCGTTATTTTGTGAAACGCTGAGTCCGGAGCTGGCGTGCATAGGCACAGGGCTGGTGATGGCTTTCAGCATGTAGGGGGGGAGTACTGGCAGACTCAGCAGCAGGGCGATGCCGGTTATTGTTGTGCGGTCTCCTTTCTGCAGCCTGGCGCATGCGCCAGGCCGAGCAGGGGCATAC
>JAFNWZ010000123.1 GCA_017379255.1 Akkermansia sp.
GATGACTTCATGGTGGAACCGCCCAAGAAGTACAAGCGTCTTTCTCCCGGTGCCTGCGTGCGCCTGCGCGGCGGCTACTGCATGGTCTGCACCGGCTACACGGCCGATGCCGAAGGCAATGTCACCGAGGTGCAGGCCGAAATCATCCCCGGCACGGTGGGTTCCAACCCGCCCGAGGGCATCAAGTGCAAGGGAGCTATCCACTGGGTATCCGCCAAATACGGGGTGAAAGCCGAGGTTCGTCTCTACGACCGCCTGTTCAAGGACGAAGCTCCGGATGCCAATGAGGAAGGATTCCTGGCCTCGCTGAACACCGAATCACTCACCGTGCTGACGGATGCCGTGGTAGAACCCGCCCTGGCAGAAGCCCCGGCAGAGTTCCTGTGCCAGTTCGAGCGCACAGGCTACTTCGTGGCCGACCGCTACGACCACAGCGCCGAACACCCGGTGTTCAACCGCTCGGTGGGTCTGCGCGACTCCTGGGCCAAGATGAATAAGTAAGGCTGAGCAACATGAAGCATATCGAATTCACCGCCACAAACGGCTGTTTCGACATCAACGATTTCATCAATCGCTGTGATGCTGCCACCATGGGCGAAGAATTACCCCCAGCCCCAGCTCCAGAGCCGGAAGTCTGCACCGCCCCCCCCTGCTCTGTGCCTGTGGCAGACGGGACAGACCCCATTGTCTATTCCCCGCTGGAGGAGGTGCTGGAGGATTTGCGCATGGGCAAGCTCATCCTTATGACGGATGACCCGCAGCGCGAAAATGAGGTGGACCTCGTGTGCGCAGGCCAATTCGCCACACCGCAGAATATCAACTTCATTGCCACGCACGCCCGCGGACTTATCTGTGTGCCCATGGCACCGGAACGCGTCGATGCTCTGGGGCTGCCCATGCAGACCCAGCACAACACGGAAAAACTGCACACTGCTTTCACCGTAAGTGTGGATGCCAAGGAGGGTATCACCACCGGCATCAGCGCTTTTGAGCGCTCCATCACCACCATGAAGCTGGCCGACCCCCACTGCACGCTCGATGATTTTGTGCAGCCGGGCCACTGTTTCCCGCTGCGCGCGGTTGAGGGTGGAGTCATCCGCCGCGCCGGGCACACAGAAGGCACGGTAGACATTCTGCGCATTGCCGGCATGGAGCCTGTGGGGGTGTGCTGTGAAATCATGAAGGACGACGGCACCATGGCCCGCCTGGGCGAAATGGGAGAATTCCAGCGCAAGTTCGGTCTCAAAGCCTGCTCCCTGGCGCAGATTATCGAGCACCGCCAGCACACAGAGAAGCTGGTGGAGCGGGAAGAAGTGGTGAAACTTCCCACCGATTTCGGTGATTTTGACTGCTATTCCTACCATTCCAGGGTGGACGGCAAGTGCCACCTGGCGCTGGTACACGGTCCCATCGACCCGGGGAAGCCGGTGCTCTGCCGCGTGCACAGCGAATGCCTCACGGGCGATGTCTTTGCCAGCCGCCGCTGCGACTGCGGCAGCCAGCTGCACGCCGCCATGCGCCGCGTGGCACAGGAAGGCGGCATCATCCTCTACCTGCGCCAGGAAGGCCGAGGGATCGGACTTTCGGCCAAACTGCACGCTTACAAGCTCCAGGAACAGGGCTACGACACCGTGGACGCCAACATCAAGCTGGGCTTTGCCCCGGATTTGCGGGACTACGGCGTGGGCGCCCAGATTCTGCGCGACCTCGGCGTGCACCAGCTGCGCCTGCTCACCAACAATCCGCTCAAGATTCAGGGCCTCTCCGGCCATGGTCTGGAAGTGGTGGAGCACGTACCCATCAGCATAGCCGCACATGCGGAGAACAAATACTACCTGGACACCAAGCGTGACCGCATGGGACACCTGATTTAAGCCAGGCAGGAGGAAAGCGCGGACACACCGCGCTTTTCTCCGCGTAATGCTGACTCCCTTTTCAGCCTTTATGGCACAGAAC
>JAFNWZ010000124.1 GCA_017379255.1 Akkermansia sp.
AAATGCTTTCAAAAAATACTACCTCAAAATCTTCTGGTAGAGCTTCCAGTCCTGAGTATCCGGCGTACTGCATATTTTCCATATCTACTAATATTATTCTTTTCATAATTAAACTCCTTATATGTATAAAAATATGTATGAAATAAAAACACACAAGGGTAAGTTCTTTGAAATCGCAACGAATAATCAATCATTAGAGATAGATACTATTTAGATTTTAATAGCTCAGTCAAAAAAGGATGGTTAGTAGCTGCAAATAAAAAGTTAAATATCGTTGTATGTCTTACATAAGGAGTATTAACAGTTTCTTGCACTTTTATGCATATATTGAGTTAAAACTAAAAAGCACAGGCAAATTAGTTTTTATCTGTGCTTTTTAGTTTATTGGCTTACTTTGTCTTTGTATAGCTTCATAAGTGCACTAACGCAATCAGACTCTGTCATATCTTTACTTGAAAAGCTATAAGCTCGCATAACAACTCGATTTAAATTATCATGAGCTTTTTTTAAATCAGGGCGGGCATGGAAACCGGTTTGCGGGTTTCCTTTACCGTGCCGGGACGCCCCTGGCAGCGCGCGGCAATGGCGGCAGCGGTATCTGCGTCCCACAAACGCTCCTTGGTGCGCTGGGGGGCTTTCTCGTCCTTTTTCCAGGCGGTATCGTACCAGCGGCCTTCGTAACTGCCGTTCTGGGCAGTGAACGTGGCGCGGACTTCGTGGTATGTTTCCGGAGTAAAGGCCAGAATATCTTTCTGGCGGGCAGCCAGCAGGGCCAGTGTGGGGGTCTGCACGCGCCCGGTGGGGGTTACATTGAAACCTCCTACGCCGCTCTGCAGGGCCGTGAGGGCGCGGGTGCTGTTGAGTCCCACCAGCCAGTCTGATTCACTGCGGCAGACGGCGGCATCGGCCAGGTTGAGCATTTCCTCATCACTCTTGAGCTCGTTCCATGCCTCCAGAATCGAATCATCGGTCATGCTCTGCATCCACAGGCGGCGGATGGGTTTCTTAATCTTGCCGTAGCGGATGATGTTGCGGAAAATGAGTTCACCTTCGCGCCCGGCATCGCATGCATTCACGATGGTGGTGATTTCCTTGCCGCGCGCCAGTTTCAGCACCTTGCGCAGGCGGTCGGCGGATTTGTCGATGGGTTCCAGCTCCATGTTGCCGGGCATCACCGGCAGGTATTCCATTTTCCATGGCAGGCTCTTGCCGTCCTCTGTCTGCGGTTTTTTCTGTTCCACCAGGTGACCTACGGCTGAGGTGATGATGAGGGTGTCATTGGAAAAACTCTGGCTGGCGTCGTCTTTCTTGAACTTCCCCAGTTGTTTTCCCAGCACACGGGCTAAATCGGCGGCTACGCTGGGTTTCTCGGCTATGATGAGAGTTTTGGACATGGTCGGAAAATCTTTGGCGCCAGGGGCGCTTCGCTGGTTTATATTAGTGGCAGAAAAACGGGGCTTTTGTCAAGGATAAACCGCGTCACTGCGCTGAAAATTGTACATGCGCCGGCATCCCTCGGCGGCGGAGCTCAGAGAGCTTACTTCTGTAATCAGTAGTAAGCTCTCTGTATGACGTTGCTCTTCTTTAACTGTTTCAGGGGGCGGTGGCTTGCAGCTGTGCATCAAGTACATCTGCTGTTGTTTCGATGAGGCGCCGGGCTTGCTGCACATCGCTTGTGTGCCCGGTTCCTTTGCTGCGCTCTACGCTGAACAGAGCGGCGAGTTGCGCGTCCATGTCCTGGATAATCTGTGCGGCGGCAGCGGATTCACCCCCCCGCGTCCGCAGCTGGTTGATTTTTTCGTAATTTTCAATGCCATCGCGCAGCCGTTCAAAGCGGATGGAACTCCTGTTTCCCGGGTATACCAGGAAACAATCACCGGAGGGCCAGTGGACGAAGTCCGTGGTTTCAAAGGGATTGCGGTTCCAGGAGTTGTATGCCCAGCGCAGGAAACCGTCCAGATGATTGGCTGCGGCAAAGAAGCCGAGCCACTCTGCCTCTGCGGGAGGAGAGCTGGTAAAGGTATTCGGCTTACCCGGGTGCAGGCACACGTAGAACGTGGTGATTCTGCCCGCCTGCCTGCGCTCCTGGAGTAAATCGCCCAGGGTGCTGCCGGCATGCGTGAGTACGGGCGAGATGTTGTATACCTCGCGGGAGAGTTCGGAGGGTTTATCCACGGCAGAGGCTATGCGGAAGCTGGGCGCGTTTGCCTTTACCAGCGCCATGGCGGCGCGCACGTAGGCATCCGGGCGTTCATCGATGGCAATGCAGGTCTTCTCTGCCCAGCCCCGGGCCTGCATGTGCTGGTGGAAATCGCGTAGGAAGGGGGCCCAGAGGGCTGCGTATTCTGGCGTGCCGGGTGTTGCCTTGACGGTGTTGTAGCTCTGGGTGGCTTCGTCATAGAATTTCACGCCCAGATGCCAGGGAATCATGGTGTAGCAGCTGATTTGCCCGCGTATGCCGATTTCGTCGTGCATGAACGAGACCCAGGTATCCAGTGCCGTGTAATCATAACGCATCACGCCGTCTTTCCCGCGAATCCAGCGCACCATGCCGGGGAACCAGTCGTAGGTCTGCGCGTTCCATGCTTCATCCAGCAGGGTGCAGGTGATGCATTTCTGCCCGGCCTGGGCCAGCCGCCTCATGAGCGGGCGCAGCAGCGCAAAATGCTCCGGCGACCAGGGGGCCACATCGTGCCAGCGCGCCACCGCCTGCGGGTGCTGCCACAAATCCAGGTGCATGCTCCATTTTTCCGGCTCAGGTAGTTGGTGTGGGCTCACCTCCAGTGCGATGTCACGGCAGACAGCGGCGCATCCGGGCGCGCTCACGCAGACCTGCCCGGTGTAGCGCCCCGGTGCGGCCTGCTGAGGCACATCAACCTGCACCCATATACCCCGGAGGGTATTGGCCGGGTTATCGCAGCACTGCTCGTTCCCGATGATATCAGCCGTGGCCACTCCCGCCGCCATAGTGTAGCGAATCATGGAGACGGATACCGGGAGGGTATCAGCCCCATTACTCACCCCGCTGCATGTGACACGCATCTGCTGTACGGCTCCGTTGGCTCGCACCACCAGCTGCGTGCTGCATCGCTCACCACGCCAGGCCGTGAGGACGGTGGCTGCCCGGCAAGAGGGCGTGTTATCCCCCTGCGTGAGTCTGCTATCTGGTGCTTCTTCCAGTTCCAGAACGCTGGCTGCGGCGGCAGTTGTGTCTTTCCGGGGTGCTGCGGCATCATACAGCGGGTGGCGTTCTGCCGGCCACTGGCCGGCAGCCTGGTGCAGAGCCAGACTGAGTATTCCGATGGTGAGGAGGGGGCGTATCATAACAAAAAATGTGCGTGCTTATTCTGCCCTATCTGCCAGCTGTTGGAAAGTTTTTTTTACTTCATGCTGGTTGCACAGGGCTCACCGGAGGAAGCAGAAAGCCGCAGCCCATTTGCAGGGCAGCGGCTTTGAGTTATCTTATAGAAAGGGGAAATCTTCCGTACTTCCTTGGTTTACTTGCGACGGCGGCGGGCTGCCAGTCCGGCCAGAGCCAGCAGGGAAAGTGTAGCGGTGGCAGGCTCGGGAACCAGCACGGCGGCTTCAGTGGAGGCAATCAGGGATTGGGCGGTCCAGTCTGTTCCGACGGTTACTTCCGGGGTGGCCATAACATCAGAATTGTAGGTCAGGTAAGCAATTCCGTCGTTTGAGTACTTATAGCCATCGCAGCGGCCATAGATGCTCTTGACCGTGCCATCTGTGTACAGAACAGAAAGAACAACTGCTGTGCCTTCCAGTAACATGGTGGCTTTGGAGCCTGCATAAGCCATAGTAATTGCGCCCTTCACGGCGTTGTCGAGGCTGAAAGCGTTCGAAAGCTTGTGACCTTCCGGCCAGGAAACTTTTTCGTCATTGAAGGAACCTGTAGCGTATCCGCTGACCGTTTCACCAGCCTTGACATTGTAGATGTGCAGCTCGTTAGAGGTATCCCAGTAGTTTGCACTGACAGACCAGGAAATGGTCTGTTCGTTTGCAGCGCCAGCGTTGCGAACAACGGAAAGCCCCATGAGGCCGGAGTGCAAATCCTGAGCAGTGATAATGGTGGTGAGGTTTTCCAGAGTAAGGTCTGCGGTTGCAATGATGGGAGCAGTACTGGCGGAGTTGAGCGTGATGATCTCTGTGGTTCCGGCAAAAGCTGCACCAGCCAGAGCAAGGAGAGCAATGAAGGTCTTTTTCATGATTGGAGTGGTGTTGATGGTTTAGAAATAGCATCCTGTGGATAAATGAGTTCCAGGACGTTGGAAGCTCTTCTCGCTTGAATGCACGGGCAGTGTATCGCATTTCAGATGCGATGTACACCGGCATAAAGGAGGAAAAATCAACCCAATGTTTTATTAGTCTGCACATTATAAATTAGCAAGACCTAAAAGCCCCCCTTGCTTCAGTAGATTAGCTACCCCTCCAGTATTTTTCGTTAAGTTTTGAGTGGACGAAATTTCTAAAAAAAATCTGTACATCGCATCTGAAATGCGATACACTGCCCGTGCATTCAAGCGAGAAGAGCTTCCAACGTCCTGGAACTCATTTATCCACAGGATGCTATTTCTAAACCATCAACACCACTCCAAT
>JAFNWZ010000125.1 GCA_017379255.1 Akkermansia sp.
GCCAGGTTGTTGGCAATAATCATCGAGCCCTGCTCGTTCGGGTGCAAGCCATCGCGCCCGGGCTTGTTCGACATGGAATCCGGCCAGCTGAACGGAACCTTGTGCGTTAAGTCCACCAGGCCTTTATTCACCTCCACAAACTTCAATTTCCGGCCATGCGCCTCTGCGTATTTCTGCACCCAGTCTTTCAGCAGCGCATTATACTGCTGCACGGTCAGGTGGCGTTCGGGTTCATTATTATTGGCATGATTTCCCCAGCAGGGCACGGCCATCACATAAAGCACATCGGATTCCTCCTTGAGCAAATCGGCGGCAATGCGCCCCATGTTGCCCCAGTCCTTACCGGGTTTCCAGGCATAAGTCCCGCCATTCTCCGCGACCGCACCGCCCAGCAGGTTCTGCATTTTAGAGGCAAACGCCTCCGGGGTGTACCCTCTGTCAGAAAGCAGGTCATTCGTGCCCATGAGGCAGCAGAAGGTATCGCAGTTGAACGTAGCGGAGGCAGACTTCGTGGAATGTCCGCCGTAATTCACCCCCGTCATGCCGGCATTCGAGCCGGAAATGATGTTATGCGTGCGCCCGGAGGACTGCGCCAGGTGCACGTTCGGGAATGCCACACCGGCATAAGCCTCGGCGGCATCGCTGGTGCTCAGCGCGGTATATCCTGCCGTGTAGCCGCTGCGCGGCCCCACAATCTGCGCTTCAATGCCGTTATCTACCAGCATCTTGAACAACTGCCAGCGCCAGGTCTGGTCATTCACACCATGCGTAATCGAATCACCGCAGAACATGATGCGCCCCAGGGAGTTCTCCTGCGTCCGGGCAAAAGGCTTCGTGTAATCCTCCGGTTCCCTGTAATCAGAGGTATCCAGGGTAGAAACAGACTTAATGTCTACCGATGTCACATAGTTGGTGTTCACCGCATAGGCATGCGTGGTATCAAAGGGCAGCTGAGTTCTGAGATTGGGCGCATGGAGAAGCACCTCACCGCCGCAGCGCACCGTAAGCCCCAGCTTCGGGGTGATACTCAGTATCAGCCGGACCCTCCCGTCCCTGGCAAACGGCTTTAACGCCTCATAAGCCACCACACCATCCCTGCTCCAGGGTTGCCCACCCCAGTAACAGGTGAAATGACTGGCTGTATCCGCCAGGCCATACACCAGTTTACGCCCGCCGGGCATGCTCATTTCCCATGTGACCATGGGGCCCTGCTTGTAATCATTCGAGCCCAGGTAACTCTCCAGCGCCGCCAGATCAAGCACGATTTCCAGCTCACTCACCGCCGCGGTTTTCACGGCAAAGCGGCCGGAGCCATCATAAATCACCTTGTTCTGCTCATCGCAGAACTTGTCTTTCAAATTGCTGTAACCTGCGGCTCCGGCACCCATCGCCAGAGCGAGCAGCATACATATAGTCAGGCCTTTCTTCATCTTTCACATTCCGGAGTAAAATAATAACCAACGCCGCGCTCAGTACCGATACAAGCGGCGTAGCTGCCCAGTTTCTGGCGCAAACGCTTCACATGCGTATCCAGCGCCCGGCTCTGGGTCGTATCAGCATAACCAAAAAGAACATTCTGCAACACGCCGCGATCCTGCACCTTGCCCGGGTGTTCCATCAGATAGGCCAGCAACTTGAATTCGGCCGTTGTCAAATCCAGCGCAACACCATCCAGCGCCGCGGCAAGCGTATTCTTATCCAGCACCAGCGGGCCGCAGCGCACCACCAGCTGCGCCATCCCGGCACAGGTGCGCGCCAGCACATTACGGACCCGCAGCACCAGTTCCTTCGGGCTGAATGGCTTGGTCACATAATCATCTGCCCCCAGACTCAGTCCCTCCAGGCGGTCCTCCAGCTCCCCCCGGGCCGTCATGAAAATCACCGGAATGCCGCGCGTCATCTCATTCTCTTTCATGGCGCGGAAAATCTGCATACCATCCATCCCCGGCAGCATCACATCCAGAATCACTAAATCCGGGTGCTGGCGCTGAATCTGCTCCCAGCCCTCGCCGCCGTGGTGCACCAGCGCACACTCCCAGCCCTGGCGTTCCAGGTTGAACGCCACCAGCTCGGCAATATCCACATCATCTTCGACCACCAGCACTTTCATGTTCCGGCATTCTAGCATCACATCCACCCCGATGGAAAGCACTTTTTTGACGAAGCCCGCAAAATACGTTTTTTACTGAACTCAGCAGCGGGAGCATCATATCCACATGGACCAGGAACAAATTAAAGAAGCAGAGCAGAAAGTGGAGCAATGGATGGCAGACAAACACCACCGCAGATGCATGAAAGCAGCCATCTGCGCGGCGAATGCAGTCATCCTCATGGGACTCACAGCCGGACTCACCCTTCTCTGGATAAATGAATTACGGCGGGCCAACGGCAAGTGCCGCTGCCAAAAGGACGGCACGCCGCAATGAGAGGCTCCGCACCAGCCCTGCACGCTGACACGTGCAGGGCTTTTTTGCGCTTGAACCCCGGCCGTTTGCGGCGTACAATGGGTGCGTACACTCGCTATGGAAAACGGTAGAATTACACTCGTCGGCATTGGCTGCGGTTCCCGCACGCGCACATACATGAAACTGGCCATGGAATACCCGGAGCAATTCCGCATTGTGGCTGCGGCAGACCCGGTCACCTGCCGCGCAGAACAGGTGCGCGATTTTGCACCAGAGGCAGAGCGCAGCTCCATCCGTATCTTTGCCAATGCAGACGAACTGCTCAGCCAGCCGAAAATGGCCGATGTAGCCATCATCGGCACGCAGGATGACTACCACTTCGAGCCCGCTAAGCGGGCGCTGGAACTGGGCTATGACCTGCTGCTGGAGAAACCGATTTCCAAAACCCTGCGCGAAGCTCTGGAACTGCGTGACCTGGCCGAAAAGCTGGGACGCCGCGTAGCCATCTGCCATGTGCTGCGCTACACCCCGTTCTATAACACCATCCGCAACATCATCCGCAGCGGCGAACTGGGCGAAATCATGACCTTCAACGCCAACGAAGGCGTAGGCGCATGGCATTTCGGCCATTCCTTCGTGCGCGGCCACTGGGGCAACAGCTCCAAATCCACCCCCATGATTGTGGCCAAGTGCTGCCACGATATGGATATTCTCTACTGGCTGCTCAACCGCCCTTGCGAACAGGTTTCCAGCTTTGGTGAGCTCTCCTTCTTCCGCAAGGAAACACTCACTGAACCCCGCCCCGAACGCTGCACCGATTGGACCACCCCCATCGGCGAAGACCCGTGGGATGCCCGCAAATATATCACCGATGAATCCTGCCGCCGCTGGCTCAAGATGGTGATGGACGGTGTGGATGAAGCCACCCCCGAGGACATCACCGAATGGCTCAAGACCTCCCCCTGGGGGCGCGATGCTTTCCAGTGCGGGGACAATGACCAGC
>JAFNWZ010000126.1 GCA_017379255.1 Akkermansia sp.
AATAAAACAACCGGAACCCCGAACGCAGTGAGTGGGTGGCAGAAACCTGCCGACGGCTGTAAGGCAGGTTGGACAAACGCGTAGCGTTTGCCCCGCCAGGGGTGAGCCACCAATGGGGTGGTGGCGAATCAAGGCAAAGCATCAACATAAAGCATCGTTTTCTGTCACCCGTTATCACGGGTTTTGGTTTGTTTTTTGTTGGAGCAGGCGCTGCGCGTGCTGACGCACGCTTGCACCTGCCTAACATCTGTCGCCCACTACCGTGGGCTATGAATTTCGCTCGCTTTGCTCGCCGATAAATTGCAATTTACGAAACTTTGGGACACATGTGTTTTTTGTTGCGAGCATTCCAGATAAGCTTGACATTCAACTTCCCCGCGCGTAAGATACTGGCCCGCACCATTTTCACACCGTGAGCAAGAACAACAAACAAGAACTCTGGACCTCCAACATCGGAGCCGTGCTGGCCGTGGCCGGCAGCGCTATCGGCTTCGGCAACTTCCTGCGCTTTCCCGGTCTTGCCGCCCAATACGGCGGCGGCGCCTTCATGATTGCCTATTTCACAGCATTCCTGCTGCTGGGCATTCCCCTCAGCTGGGTGGAATGGGCCATCGGCCGTAAAGGCGGCGCCCTCGGCGCTCATTCCTCAGCCTCAGCCTTCTTTGTCCTTTCCCGCCACAGCAAGTGGAAATACATCGGCCTTGCAGGCGTGCTCACCCCGCTGGCCATCACCATGTACTACCTCGCCCTGGAGGGCTGGACCCTCGGATACGCCTGGCACACTGCCGTAGGCGATCTGAATTTCCAGTCCGGAGAGGAATACGGCAACTTCTTCGGCAACTTTGTGGGGCTCAGCGGTAACGGCAGCGTCTTCACCGGCGAGAGCAGCATGCTCATCTTCTTCGCCATTGCCGTCATCTGCAACTTCTGGCTCATCTACCGCGGCGTGAACAAAGGTATCGAATGGTTCTGCAAATGGAGCATGCCGGTACTGGTCATCACCGCCGTCATCATCCTGGTGCGCGTGCTCACCATGGGCACGCCCGATGCCACCCACCCGGAACGCAACGTGAATGAAGGCCTGGGCTACATGTGGAACCCGGACAAAGTCATGCTGGTTGCCGGGGAGAAAGAAGTAGATATGGTGCCGGCCTCCGCCACGCCGGAGGAAAAGAAAGCCCAGCTGGAACGCCTCATGAAGGAATACCCCGGGCAGGAAATCAAGGAAAAGCCCATCACCCTGCTGCAGGGGCTCATGAACCCGGATTTGTGGATTACGGCTGCAGGGCAGGTATTCTACTCCGTTTCCATCGGTTTCGGTATCGTCTGCTCCTACGCCAGTTACGTAGACCGCCGCAAGGATATTGCGCTTTCCTCGCTCACTGCCAATGCCGCTAATGAAGTGGCGGAAGTAGGCCTGGCAGGCATGATGATTATCCCCGCCGCCGTGGCCCTGCTGGGTGTGGCTGCAGCCGCCGGCACCAGCACCTTCGGCCTGGGCTTCAACGTGCTGCCGCAGGTGTTTGCCAGCATGCCCGGCGGTCAGATTTTCGGCACCCTGTTCTTCGGGCTGCTCTCCATCGCCGCCATCACCAGTGCCATTTCCATTCTGCAGCCCGCCGTGGCCTTCATTGAGGAATTCTGGCAGCTGCGCCGCATCCAGAGCGTCACGCTCATCGCCCTGCTGCTCATCGTCGGCTCCCTGCTGGTGGTCTGGTTCACGGGCGATGGACTCATTGCCCTGGATACCCTGGACTTCTGGCTGGGCACCATGAGCCTCTACATCAGCTCTGCCACCTTCCTTATCGTCTTCCGCTTTGTGTGGGGCACCAACAAGGGTCTGGCCGAACTCCGCCGCGGCTCCTTCATGCGCATCCCGCGTTTTATCGCCTTCATCATCAACTGGGTAACGCCTGGCATCATGCTCTTCATCTTCGTAGCATGGCTGTACAAGAACCTGTTTGTGCAGCAGAGCTACCACATCACCAACCTGCTGGAGGGCAAGATGGGCGCCATCATTCCCCTGGCGTGGGTAGGTATCGTGCTGCTGTTCTTCTGCTTCGTGGCCCACACCTCCACCCGTTTCAGCTACCGTAAGAAAGACGAGGAATAATCCCCCTTCCCTGCCATGTCCGACAAAACAGACCACTGGAAAAGCAACCTGGGCGTCATGCTGGCCGTAGCCGGCAGCGCCATCGGCTTTGGTAACTTCCTGCGCTTCCCCGGCCTCGCTGCCCAATACGGCGGCGGCGCCTTTGTTGTCGCATACTTCTGCTGCTTCCTGCTGCTGGGGCTTCCCCTGTGCTGGGTAGAGTGGAGCATCGGCCGCGGTGGCGGCGTGCTCGGCGGCCACAGCCCCGCCTCGGTTTTCCAGCTGCTCTCCCGCAAACCTCTCTGGAAATATCTGGGCATCCTGGGAATCCTGGCGGGTCTCAGCATCAACGTATACTATGTGTACATGGAAGGCTGGACCATTGCCTACGCCTGGAACACCATGCTGGGCAACCTTAATTTAGACACCCCGCAGCAGTACGGTGACTTCTTCTCCAACTTCGTCGGCATGGGAGCAGACGGCCACTTCTTCAGCGGCCAGACCAGCGCCCCCATCTTCTTCCTGCTGGCCTTCGGCGCCAATTTCTGGCTCATCTACCGCGGTGTGAGCAAGGGAATTGAATGGTTCTGCAAGTGGAGCATGCCCGTGCTCTTCCTCGTGGCCATCGCCCTGCTGGTGCGAGTGCTGACCATGGGCACACCCGATGCCGCGCACCCGGAGCGCAGTGTGAATGAAGGTCTGGGGTACATGTGGAACCCGGACAAGGTGATGCTGGTAGACGGCACTACGGGCAAATCCATTGGCATGGTACCGGCCGGAGCTACCGAGACTGAAAAGGCAGAACTGCTGGAGCGCCTGCACCAGGAATACCCCACCGTCAGCATCGAGGAAAAAGAAATCAGCTTCTGGCAGAGCCTGTTCAACCCCGAAATGTGGCTGCGCGCCGCCGGGCAGGTATTCTTCTCGCTTTCCGTGGGCTCCGGCTCCATCTGCTGCTATGCCAGCTTCGTCCGACGCCGCAAGGATATCGCCCTGAGCGCCCTGACCGCCGGTGCCGCCAATTCGCTGACCGAAGTCGGCCTGGCCGGGCTCACCATCGTTCCCGCCGCCCTGGCGCTGCTGGGCGTGGCCGCCGCAGCCACCGTAGGCACCTTCGGGCTGGGCTTTAACGTGCTGCCGCAGGTATTCGCAGCCATGCCGGGCGGGCAGGTATTCGGTGTACTGTTCTTCCTGCTGCTCTTTATTGCCGCAGTGACCAGCGCGCTTTCCCAGGTGCAACCGGCTGTTTCCTTTGTGGAGGAATACTGGAACCTGCGCCGCGGGCAGAGCATTGCCCTGGTAGCCGGTCTGCTGCTGGTGGGTGGCTTCATCATCGTGTGGTACACGCAGGACATGCTCGCGCTCGACAGCATCGACTTCTGGGTGGGCAGCCTCATCCTCTACGTGACCACCGGCCTGAACCTCATCTTCTTCAACCAGATATGGGGTACAGATAACGGCATGAAGGAACTCAGCGATGGCTCTGCCATCCGTATTCCCCGTGCGGCAGCCTTCATCATCCGCTGGATTACGCCCGTCATCATGGTCGTCATCTTCGGCGCATGGCTCTGCCAGGAACTCTTCTTCACCCGCAGCCCATACGTGGCGAACATTGTGGAAGGCCGTATCGGCGCCATTCTGCCGCTGGTCTGGGCCCTGGGCATCACCGTGTTCTTCTGCATCGTGGCCGCCACCTCTCGTAAATTCAACAAATAACCCTCACCACTCATCCTTACAACCGTGAGCTCAACAAAGAAAACAGAAAACTGGAACACCAGTCTGGGTGTTATGCTGGCCGTAGCCGGCAGCGCCATCGGCTTTGGTAATTTCCTCCGCTTCCCTGGTCTTGCCGCCCAATACGGCGGCGGTGCCTTCATGATTGCCTATTTCACGGCCTTCCTCCTGCTTGGTATTCCACTCAGCTGGGTTGAATGGACCATCGGCCGCAAAGG
>JAFNWZ010000127.1 GCA_017379255.1 Akkermansia sp.
CATCGACCTGAAACATTGATACGTTGGGCAAAAGAGGGGGATTCTACACTCCAAAACAGATTGATGTCTTTGCCTGATATATCGTTACCCTCTGAGTTGAATTTGCGTCAGTGTCAAATAGAAGCAATAGAAAATCTGGAAGACGCATTTAAGGAGCAGAAACGACGTGCGTATCTGCATGTAGCTACTGGTGCGGGCAAGACGTATACTGCCTGCACGTTTTGCCATCGCTTGGTAAAATATGCCCGGGCTCGACGTATATTGTTCCTTGTTGACCGTGGAAACTTGGGTGTGCAGGCGTATGGCGAGTTCTCTAATTGGGCTGTTCCGGAGACTGACCGTAAGTTTTCTGAAGAATATGAAGTTCTTCGTTTAACGCGAAATCGTATAGAAGGCAATCCCCGAGTGGTTATTTCGACTATTCAACGGGTTTATTCCATTCTGACACATGCCGATGATAATAGCGTGGACGACGATACTTTGTCGGAGAATGATACGCCGAAGGAAGCCGTATATAATGCAGAACTCCCCCCAGAATATTTTGACTTTATTGTAGTGGACGAATGCCATCGTTCAATTTACAAGAACTGGCGTAAGGTTTTAGAGTATTTTGATGCAACAATTATTGGACTGACTGCTACAGAAACCTCTTTGACTACCAGCTTTTTTGATAATAACCGAGTAGCTAATTATAGCTATGCCCAGTCGGTGAAAGATGGTGTCAATGTCGGATATTGTATATACCGCATTCGTACTCAGAAAACCGAGTATGGAGGAGAGTTGATTGCAGGGGGCGAATTTCCTGCTTTCCGAAAAGACCTGCTGACTCAGGTCCTCGATGATACAGACCTAGTGGAGAATGTTCCTTATGAGGGGACAGATTTGAACCGCTTTGTGGAATCTGAACCACAAGTCCGGACGGTTGTTCAGGCCTATAAGGATGCGATTTACTCAGATTTGTATCCTGATCGAAAGACACCAGATGAGGAGTATAATATCAACTATATACCGAAGACTCTTATTTTTGCCCAGTCTGATGCTCATGCAGAGTTGATAACTCGCGTTGTGCAGGAAGTGTTTGGCCGCGGGGACGCCTTTTGCAAGAAAGTGACGTATAGTGTAACCGGTGTAGATTCTCAAACGCTCGTTAAGCAGTTCCGTACCGATCCCTGTTTCCGGGTCGCTGTAACTGTTGATATGATAGCCACGGGGACTGACGTCAGACCTTTGGAGGTTGTGTTGTTTATGCGTGATGTGAAAAGCGCAACGTATTATCAGCAGATGTATGGCCGCGGTTGCCGTACCATTTCAGACCAGGATTTGCGGAATGTAACTCCCAATGCCCGCTCAAAGGATTTCTTTTATCTGGTGGATGCGGTTGGAGTGACTGAGCATACCATGGTTACTTCGCTTCCTCCTCTCACAACTCCTCCAACTGAGTCGCTTGAAACGCTGATGGAAAAGGCGTACAAATGCGAGCTCGATGAAGAGAAGTGGCAGACTTTGGCTTACCGGTTGAATCTGTTGGTGAATAAGAGTATGAAAATGGGGCATTTCAAAGAGATGGATGCCATTCGCTTTGAAGAAGAAAACAGTTGTGATATTGATGAATTAGCTGTTGCTGAAGGTGAAGTTTTTGGTCTGCCGACTTTGGTGCAAAGATTACAAGCTCGCAATGATTCCGCGTATTCGTATTGCTTTGCTCCTTTTTACCGAAATCTAATTATTGAATTGTATCGAAAAAATTCAATTTGGGTAGATACATCGCCTGACCATATTATTGATGTCGGATTTTCAAAAGCTACCGCAGAAAAATTGACTCATGATTTCCGCTCCTGGATTGAGTCAAACAGGGATAGAATCCATGCGCTGCGTCTTCTTTTTGCTGTGGGTGAGAAACAAACTCCGCTACTGCTTGAGGATTTGGAAGATTTGTTGAGAGAAATGAAGAAGGCTGATGCCAGATACACAGTAGATTCACTATGGCGTAATTATTCAATACTGGCACCGGAGCAATGCCAGAAGCTGGATAAAAAGGGAACTGTCATTGCAGATGTTATTCAGCTGGTCAAGTATGCCATGAAAATAGAATCCCATTTGCAGAGGTTTAATGGTATCGCTCGCCAGAGGTTTGAATTGTGGCTCGGACGAAAGAAAAAGGCAGGTATTGAATTTTCAGAAGAACAAAGAAAACTTTTGAATAAGATTGCCGAATTGATTGCAGAATATCTTACATACGAACTTGCAGATATCAGAGAGCACGATGGCGCACTGGTAGCGCAGTGCAAGAAAGCCGGCTTGTCCGGCTATGAGAAAGAACTTTATAACGCACTAGTAGCATAATGAGTAAAGAACAGGTAAATATTGGGGATAAAGTGTGGAAGATGGCTGGTGTTCTTAAGAATGCCGGTATTGCATTTACTGATTATGTGGCGCAGCTCACATATTTGCTTTTCCTCAAGATGGAGGCAGAAAATAAGGAGACCTATGGAGATGGCATTCCCATGCCGGAAGGATGCTCTTGGAATGATTTGCTGGATTTGGATGGCCAGGAGTTGATAGATAAGTACGAGGCAATGCTGGAAATGTTGTCTCGACAGAACAATATCCTGGGTGTTATTTATCATAAAGCCCGCAATCTGATTAATCTCCCTGTTCATCTCAAGAGAGTTATCGATATGATCGCCCGCGAGGACTGGTTGGCAATAGATGTTGACGTAAAGGGGCAGATATATGAAAGTATTCTGGATAAAAATGCATCTTCAGAAAAGGGTGCAGGTCAGTATTTCACTCCGCGAGCTTTGATTCGTGCCATTGTGGAAGTGATGCAGCCGGCTGCTGACATGAAGATACATGACCCATTTTGCGGAACTGGTGGATTTCTTCTGGGTGCGTTTGAATATATTAAGGAGCAGAAACCCGGTACTAGAGAGCTCAAGGCATTAAAAAAAGATGGCATTACGGGTAATGATTTCACTCCATTGATTGTGAGCCTGTGTTCTATGAATATGTATCTTCATGGTATTTTCTCTGTGGAGGATGCCGAGGATAAATCTCTTTGCCCCATCCAATGTAGGGATACCTTGCGCTCGCCGGAAGAGCGGGCCTTTGATATGATTCTGGCCAATCCTCCGTTTGGTACAGCGGCCAACAACATTGATGGAGAAAAAACAGGAGAGTTGACCGAGGACCGCTTCTTTGCCTCCACTTCAAATACGCAGTTGAATGCATTGCAGCACATTATGGCCGTACTCAAGGAGACTGGCCGCGCTGCCGTAGTATTGCCTGATAATGTCCTTTTTGAAAGTGGTGCAGGCGAGCAGATAAGAAAGCGTTTGCTGGAACAGTACAACCTGCATACTATTCTGCGCTTGCCTACAGGGTTGTTCTACGCTCAGGGCGTAAAAGCTAATGTGTTGTTCTTTGACCGCCATCCGCTCGATAATAGAAAGCATCACACGCAACGTGTCTGGGTGTATGATTACCGAACCAATGTTAAGCATACGTTAAAGCAGAATCCTCTGAAACGAGCCAATCTTGATGAGTTTGTCTCCTGCTATTGTGCCGGTAATTTGGCTGCCCGAAAAGAAACCTGGTGTGAGCAGAATCCAAATGGGCGTTGGCGTAGCTTCCCCTACGAGGAAATTGTTTTGCGCGATAAAACGAATCTCGATATCAAGTGGCTTAAAGAGGAATCCGATGATATTGAGGGGTCTATTCCGGAGCTTTTGAAAATGCTGG
>JAFNWZ010000015.1 GCA_017379255.1 Akkermansia sp.
CCTGCGGTGCTTTTTTGATTTGGCGTTCGGCTTCGTTGAAGCCTCCCAGCGCTGATTAGTGGCGGAGGGAGAGACGCACAAGCAGATCCTTGTACAGATCCGGGTTGGTGCGCTTGGCATAGTCCAGAAGCTTACGGCGGCGGGCCACCATCATGAGCAGACCGCGGCGGGAAGCGTGGTCGTGCTTGTTGGCGATGAGGTGCTGCGTAAGGTGGGCAATGCGCTTGGTAAGCACTGCAACCTGGAAACCGGTGGAACCGGTGTCCTGCTCGTTCATCTTGAAGTCGTTAACGTTGATATCGCTCATTTTTGTATTCTTGTGTTAGTGGTTGATTTTTCGTGGCTGCGGCAAATCGACCTACAAGGTGAGGGCATAATAGCACTAATTGCGGCATTTGCAAGTCTAAAAGCGAAAAAAATGCATAACATGAATGCGTAGCGCATTTTCTGCTTGTTTCGTACCACAGCTGTGGTAAGCTTGGGGCATGATGGAACTGATGCCTGGTTTTGATTCCCCCCGAGCCCTTTTCTGCACCATTGCCTGGGTGGCCACGTTGCTGGCTGCTCTCATGTTTGTGGTATCCTTCTTCACAGATTTTGATGGTGGAGGAGATGCTGATGCCCCAGGGGATGGCGCCGATACCGGCATGTTTTCCTTCCGGGCCGTTCTTGGATTCTTCCTTGGCCTTGGCTGGGGTGGGTATCTCAGTCTGCAGGCTGGCAGCAGCGTTACTGTGGCCTGCGCGGTGGGTTTTGGAGTGGGCCTGGTCATGTTTCTGCTGGTGGCGGCCATTATCCGCATGATATACGGCCTGCGGTCTGATGGCAACATCACCCCTGCCAGCCTGGTGGGGATGAACGGCACGGTATACGTGACGATTCCGCCGCGCGGAGAACTGGGCGGGCAGGTGCAGGTGGCGCACCCCAACCAGTTGCTGACCATCGCTGCCGTGCAGGAGGGGGATACCCCGCTGCCTGCGCAGACTCCCATCACTGTGGTTGCCGCTGCTGCCGGGCGGGTGACAGTGCGTCCTCTTTCCTGATTAAAAATCTAAACACAACGAACTATGACTGCAATCATCGCCGATGTCCCCTCCGGGGCAAGTAATATCGTGGCCATCATCATTCTGGTGGCTTTCCTGCTGGGAACCATTGTCTGGCTGTTCAGCCGGTACAAGATGTGCCCGTCTGATAAAATCCTCATCGTCTATGGTAACGTAGGCGCTGGCCGCTCGGCTAAGTGTATACACGGTGGTGCCACCTTCATCATGCCCATCGTGCAGAGCTATGCGTTCCTTGACCTCAATCCCATCAATATCGATGTGCCGCTGAAGGGGGCGCTCTCCAGCCAGAATATCCGCGTCGATGTGCCGTCTTCCTTCATCGTCGGTATCAGTACGCAGCCGGAAATCATGCAGAATGCCGCCAGCCGCCTGCTGGGGCGCACGCGTCAGGACATCCGCGACCTGGCTTCCGAAATCATCATGGGCCAGATGCGCGTGGTTATTGCCTCCCTCACCATCGAAGAAATCAATGCCGACCGTGAGAAACTCATCAAAGGAATCACAGGTGGTGTGGATGTGGAACTGCACAAGGTGGGCCTCTACCTCATCAATGCCAACATTACCGACATCCGTGATGCCTCCGGCTACATCGCCGCACTCGGTCAGGAAGCCGCAGCCCGCGCCATCAACGATGCCATGATTAAAGTGGCAGAGGAAACCCGCCGCGGTGAAATCGGCAAGGCCGAAGCCCTGCGCGACCAGACCGTGCAGGTGGCCATGGCCAATGCCGCCGCCGTGGAAGGTAACAACGAAGCCCAGATGAAAGTGGCCGATTCCAATGCCCGCCTCAAAGTGCGCCAGGCAGAGGCTGCCCGTATTGCCCTGGTGGCAGAGAAGGAACAGGCCGCCCAGGCAGAAGCTGCCGGTTACATTGCCAACCGGGAGGCGGAAATGAAGCGCGCCGAACTCGAGCGCGCCACCCAGACTGCCAATGAAATCGTGAAAGCCGAAATCCAGAAGCGCAAGCAGGAAATCGCCGCCGAGGCCGTGGCTTCTGTCATGGTGAAGGAGCAGCAGGGTAAGGCCGATGCGCTGGTGATTGAGAAAGAGGCTGAAGGCCTTGCCGCCACCAAGCTGGCCAAGGGTGAGGCAGATGCCCTTCTGCTCAAGAAGAAGGCAGAAGGCGAAGGTCTTGAGCTGGTGGGCCGCGGTAATGCTGCCGCTATTCAGGCTGCGCTGGAAGCCAAGGCCAACGGCTTCCGCGATATTGTGGCCGCAGCGGGCGATGCCCGTGCGGCTTCCGGTCTGCTGGTCACAGAGCAGCTGCCGAAGATTGTCGAAACGCAGGCCAGCGCCATCCGCAACCTCTCCTTCGATAAGGTTGTGGTCATGGGTGGTGGAGACAGCAAGAGCGGCTCTGTGGGCGGTTTTGTGCAGAATCTGGTCACGGGCACGCTGCCGCTGCATGAGCTGGCCCAGAGCGTGGGCGTGCAGTTGCCGGACTACCTCGGCAAGAGTGCTCCCGAAGCCTCGCAGAATTCTACCACAGAGGCTTGATTTTCCCAAAATAGAGAGAAGACACCCCGGAAGCAGATGCCTCCGGGGTGTTCGCTTTCTGGTAAGCTGGTTACATCCGCTGGGCGTGGACGATGGAGTCTGCGATGTTGCGCACGGTTTCCTCCAGAATATTGCACAGGTGGCTTCCGGCGCGGAAATCGGCTGCGGCGAAGAAGTCTACGCGGCGCTGTCCGGATTTGAGCGCGTAGCACTTGCGGAAACTGCGGCGCGATTCGTCATCCGGGTTATATACGGCTACGCTGGTTCCGCCCTGCTGGCGCATCACGGTGAAACAGGGCACGTCCGTGGGCCCGTCGCCTATGTAAATCATGTGCGCAAAGGGAATCGGGCGTAAATCCCCGTCCATGTGGTCATTCACATCCTCTATATAATTGAGCATACCCTTGTTGATGCGGAAGAGGTATTGCGTCTTGCTGGTGTGGGAAATGACCCGCTTCGGGAAGCTGATATGGCCATCCTGCTCGCTGAACTCACAGGCGAAAATCTCTCGCATATAGGGGCGGATGATAGAGCCGTCCAGAATGCTTTTGATGCCGCTGGAAATAATATAGAATTCCACTCTTACCCCGGCGTAGATGTGTTCCTTGCTCAGGGCCCGCTCGGCAAACTTTTCAAAAAAATCCGGAATGCCCTGGTAGTAGGTCAGCTTTTTGCCCAGTTCCCGCAGGTGCTCATTGCTCACGCCGTCCAGACTCAGCGTATCCAGAATTTCCTTCAGGTAGCATAACTCTCCATCCCAACCCTCGTCGCGCGCCCGGTCGTTGCATTTTTTCCAGAACTGCTCGGCATTGATGCCGTATTCCGGGAAAAGAGTGTCCTCCTGCATATTGTGCGGGCTGAGGGTCTGGTCAAAGTCAAAAATAAGAGCAATCGTATTCTGCGGAACGGCCATATCTATCTTATATCCCCTCTGCTGGTATTCTGCAAGCAAAATGCTGCGTTTTTGCCTGAGAAATTGCATTGACAAAGCTCGCATTATGGTATTGAATAGTGCCATGAGAACCAGTTTGCCTATAATCGCGTTGATGAGCCTGTTTGCTGTGTCCTGTACCCAGGTGCAGACAACGCACATTACGGATATGGCGGATCTGCCTCTCAAAACGACAGATCTGCCGGATGAAAACTGGAAAAATGCGCCGTTGCGTGCCAATGCTCAGTACGTTCTGTATGGGGCAAACACGCATGGCGAGCGCGAGCTGCGCAAGGGCGATTACTACTTCCTGAGCTGGTACGATGCTGAGCCACAGAAGCCCGTCCGCATCGAAATGCAGTACACCCAGGCGCTCACCGGTGCAGATGTGCTGACCCGCACAGTGGAATACAACGAACCGCGCGAGGAAGCCGGTTCCCGCAAGGAACGTTTCTTCTTCTCCGGTGAGGAACGCGCCAGGCGTGGCGATATCATGACCTGGAGGTCAGCATCTATGTAGACGGCAAAGAGGCGGACACCCTGCAGTCTTTCCTTTGGGAGTAAGCGAATTCGCTTGACTTATGGCCGTTTGTCGCGTATCCTTGCGCGCGCATGGCAACGGACATCAAATTCAAGCGCAATTTCTCCATCATTGCCCACATTGACCACGGTAAGACAACCCTGTCTGACCGTCTTCTGGAATTCACCAACACCATTGGCGAACGCGACAAGCAGGACCAGCTGCTCGATGCCATGGACCTGGAGCGTGAGAAGGGGATTACCATCAAGTCCCACCCTGTTACCATGCGCTACAAGGCCAAGGATGGTAACACCTACGAGCTTAATCTCCTGGATACCCCCGGCCACGTGGACTTCTCCTACGAGGTGAGCCGTTCCCTCGCCGCTTGCGATGGCGCCGTGCTCATTGTGGATGCCGCCCAGGGCGTGGAAGCCCAGACCCTGGCCAATATGCACCTGGCCGTGGAGCAGAATCTCGAAATTGTGCCTGTGGTCAACAAGATTGACCTGCCCAGCACCAATCTGCCCCAGGTATACCGCCAGCTGGAGGAAATTGTCTGCATTCCCAAGGAAGAGGCTATTCTCTGCTCGGCCAAAGCCGGTATCGGCATTGAAGATGTGCTGGAAGCCATTGTGACCCGCGTGCCTGCCCCCAAGGTGATGGAGGACGATAACCACCTGCGCGCCCTCGTGTTCGACTCTGTGTACGATGCCTACCGCGGCGTGGTGTCCTATGTGCGTCTGGTCAGCGGACGTGTTGCCCGCGGCATGAAGGTCAAGCTTTTCGCTACAGATGAAACCTACGAAGTGAAGGAAGTCGGTATCTTCACGCCCAAGATGCAGGCTACGGATGAGCTGCACACGGGTGATGTGGGCTACATCATCGCCAACATGAAGAGCGCTGCCGATGTGAAGATCGGTGATACCTACACCAACCTGGCCGACCCGTGCAGCGAGCCGCTGCCCGGCTTCAAGGAAATCCGCCCCATGGTGTTCTCCGGCATCTACCCGGTGGATTCCGGTGATTACGAAGCGCTGAAGGCGGCCATGGCCAAGCTGCAGATTAACGATGCGGCCTTCACCTACATGGGTGAAAGTTCCGTGGCGCTGGGCTTCGGTTTCCGCTGTGGCTTCCTGGGTCTGCTGCACATGGAAATCATCCAGGAACGCCTGCGCCGCGAGTTCAACATGGACGTGATTTCCACTTACCCCTCCGTGATTTACGAAGTGCGCAAGACGGACGGTGAGGAAATCAACGTTGATAACCCGAGCATTCTGCCGGAGCCGCAGGAGATTGATGAAATCCGCGAACCCATCGTCAAGGTGTTCATCATGATTCCCAGCGAATACATTGGCGCTATCATGAGCATCGTCATGGAAAAACGCGGCGAGCTGACTCATACCGAGACCATTGATGATACCCGCGTGATGCTCACCTGCCGCATCCCGATGGCTGAAATCCTGGTGGACTTCAACGACAAACTCAAGAGCGCTACCCGCGGCTACGGTTCCATGGACTACGAGTACGACGGCTACCAGGCTGCCAAGCTCGTGAAGATGGACATGATGATTGCCGGCGAGCCGGTGGATGCCTTCTCCATGATTGTGCACCGCGACCGCGCGGAATCCGTGGGCCGTGAGCTGGCAACCAAGCTTAAGGATGTAATCCCCCGCCAGCTCTTCACCGTGGCCATTCAGGCCTGCATCGGCGGTAAGATTATTGCCCGCGAAAGCATTTCCCCCATGCGCAAGAACGTGACGGCCAAGTGTTACGGCGGTGACGTGACCCGTAAGCGCAAGCTGCTCGAAAAGCAGAAGGAAGGTAAGAAGCGCATGAAAGCCATCGGTAAGGTGAGCATTCCGCAGGAAGCCTTCATCAATGTGCTGAAGAGCGGCGACTAAGATGCGAAGGCTCTTTTTTTCGGCCCTGGCTCTGCTGTATGCGGCTCTCGGCAGCTACTATGTGCTGGAATCGGCTCTGGAATATCCGGATACGCTTCTCGCTTTAGTGGTGCTGGCCTGGGCACCGGCTCTGGTGGTTCTCCTTCTGGTCTGCCCCTGGCTGGGCGGTAAGAAATGGGTGGATTCATTGCCCGTTGCAAACTGGGTTACGCTGGTGCCTTGCCTGGCTACCATGGCTTTCTTTTTCATGTTGATGAGCGACGGGGCATCGCCGTCTTTCTGCCGGAGCGATGCTGAGGAAGTGATACTTGGAGCGGGGCTGTTCGTAGCCCCTCTGGCAGCCATGTTGGTTGCTGCCACCTATGTCTTCAGTCTGGGGATGGCGGTTCTGTTCCGCTGGGAAAAAAAGAACCGCAGTTAAAAACTGCGGTTGCTTGTTTACCGTTGGGATTTCAAATCCTGCATGAGCTGCGCGTTGGTGTGGCACTTCTTCAGGAAGAAGAGCAGGCGCTCCATGGCCTCAGCAGGCTTGTGGTTGGCCAGGCCGCGGCGGATGAGGCGCACCTTCTCCAGCCATAATTCGGGGAGAATCAGCTCCTCGCGGCGCGTGCCGCTCTTCAGGATATCCACCGCTGGGTAGATATACATTTCTGCAATGCGGCGGTTGAGCACCAGCTCCATGTTGCCTGTGCCCTTGAACTCCTGGAAAATGAGCTCATCCATGCGGCTGTTGGTTTCTACCAGTGCCGTGGCCAGGATGGTGAGCGAACCGGCGCCGCGGGTGTTGCGGGCGGCGGCAAACAGGCGGCGGGGCGTCTCCAGGGCGCGGGCATCAATGCCGCCGCTCATGGTGCGGCCGCTGCCGCGCTCTGCGTTGTTGTAGGCGCGTGCCAGACGGGTGATGGAGTCCAGCAGTATCAGCACATGCCTGCCAGCCTCCACGAGGCGCTTGGCGCGTTCTATGGCCATTTCAGCAATGCGGCAGTGCTCGCGCACGTTGCTGTCATTGCTGGAGGCAAAAATCTCTGCGCCGGGCAGGGCGCGTTTGAACTCCGTCACCTCTTCCGGTCGTTCATCCACCAGCAGAACCATGAGGTGCAGGTCCTCGCCGTAATTCTCCCGGGCGCCTTCGGCAATGTGCATGAGCAGGGTGGTTTTGCCGGTGCGGGGCGGGGCAACAATGAGGCCGCGCTGGCCGCGGGCCACCGGGGCCATCAGATCCAGAGTGCGGGTAGTGAAGCGGGAGGGAGTGGTCTCAAAGGAGAGACGGTGGGTGGGGTTGACTGCCTTTAAATCCTCAAAGTGGGGATTAGCGGCGGCTTCGGCGGGTTCCTGTCCGTTTACCTGCTGCACAGAAATGAGCTGGTGGCCGCGCTCATAGCGCTGAGCCATGCCGGTAAGCTGCACAAAGGGACGCAGACGCAGTTCCGTGATGATGTCCGCCGGTACATAAATGGCGGCGTCGGAGGGGGCCCAGTCATTATCCGCCGTGCGGATGAAGCCGAATCCCTTGTTGGTGATTTCCAGCAGGCCGGTGATGCTCTCCGGCTCGCCCACGGGAACGTATGCGCGGGTGGCAGAGTCCTGATTGTTCTGCTGCTGCTGTTTGTTCTTGTAGAAGCGCTGTTTCTGGGGCTTGTTGCGGTTGAACGATTCGCGGCGCACCTGGGCAGCACCCTGGTTTTCGCCCTGGGGGGTCTTGTTGTTGTCCCCCTGCTGGCGGTTGCGGTGGTGGAAATGGCGGCGCTGGTTAGGGCGCTGCTGCCGCTGGCTGTTGGAGTTCTCCCCGGGTGCGGTCATAACCTCAGAAAAGTAGGTAGGCATTCAGCAAATGGGGCAGGGGTGCTGCCCCATTTGCCTGAGAAAAATAAGGACAAGAGGAATAACTAAAATCAGAGCTGTTCGAGAACAGCGTCATCGATTTCGAAATTGGCGAACACGTTCATCGTGTCGTCATAGTCATCGAGCAGGTCGTAAAGCTTCATCACCTTGCGGGCCACGGCTACATCAGAAATCGTGGTCGGGTTCTGGGGCACGGAGATAAGCTTCATGCCGGTTACGTTCTTACCGGCGGCGCCCAGGGCTTCAGACACGGTGCCCAGGTCGGTGGGGCCACAGGTGAATATCCATTCGTTTTCCTCGTCGCCGGGTTCAAATTCATCAGCGCCGCAGTCCATGGCAAGTTCCATGGCGGAGTCTTCATCCAGAGAGGTATCGATGAAACGCACCTCGCCCTTGCGGTCGAATTGGTAGGAAACGGAGCCGGGGGTGCCCATGTTGCCTCCGTTCTTGGAGAAGATGGTGCGGATTTCAGAGGAGCAGCGGTTGGTGTTGTCGGTGGCCACTTCCACAATGATGGCTGTACCCTCGGGGCCGTAGCCCTCGTAGGTTACTTCCTGAATGGCCTCACCCTGCAGTTCGCCGGTGCCCTTCTTTACGGCGCGGTCAATGTTGTCCTTGGGCATGGAGGCAGCCTTGGCGCCTTCGATGGCCGTGCGCAGACGCGGGTTGGTGTCTACATCGCCGCCGCCGCTCTTGGCTGCCAGGGTGATTTCCTTGGAGAAACGGGCAAAAATCTTGCCTTTTTTCGCGTCGGCAGCTGCCTTCGTGAACTTAATCTTGGACCATTTGTTATGACCGGACATATAATGAGATATGGGGTTGTGAAAATGAATTTCCCACCTCATGCAGAGTGTGTGGTGGGGTATTCAGACGCCAGGGCGGAGACCAATCTCCGCTGCGTATGCCGCAAGGTTGCGGCTGCCGGCTGGGCCGGAAAAGAAAAATCGAGCTGACAGGATTCGAACCTGCGACCTCTTCGTCCCGAACGAAGCGCGCTACCAGCCTGCGCTACAGCTCGCTGTGCTTGAAAGCCGGAGCAATTATACATGGAAAATTGACTTTGGCAAGTATAAAATCATCAGTTATGCCAAAAATAGTATAAAAAATACCGCGTGGCTGTTGATGCCACGCGGTATTCAGGTAATAAGGCACAGGAAATGGGAGAGGAGAGAGACACTTTTCCTGTGGGAAAGGAAAGGTCTTATTCCTTGCTGCGCTTCTGGTAAGCCTCGCGCATCTGGGCGGCGTTCACGGCGTTGGTGTGGGTCTTTTCCAGCGCGCGCTCAGCCTCATACTGGATGTCGTCGTCCTTGTCGGCCTTGTACTTGTTCAGAAGGCTGACCACCCATTCGTGGTCGCTCAGGCTGCCCAGCACGCGGATGACCTGCTGCTTCTGCTTGCGGCGGGTCTGGAGTGTTTCGAGTTCTTCCTTGAGCTTGGGCAGGTCGGGGTGCGTATCACCGATGTAAAGGGTGGAGTCCACATCCGTCTTATTGATGATATCCTGAATGTTGGAGGTATCGCCGAACGGGTTATCGAAGCACATGCTGAGCAGTTTTTCGCCATCGGCAATGCTGCGCGGGCGATCCTGCTTGAGGATGGTGCCGATAACGTTATTGATGTTGCTCAGGGCCTTGGCATCATCCGCGGCGGCTTCCTTCTGCTCCAGCACATAGTCCAGAATATCATCATTACCCCAGGAGCCGATGAATACCGGCGCTGCGCCGTACCAACCTTCGGACTGGATTTCGCTCTTATAGAATTCGAGCGCCTTGGGGGAGCATGCCTTGGCCAGGGTGCTGGCCATGCCGGCGTTGGAGCGCAGCTTCTCCGGCATGTTGGTGAAGATGTCATCACCCAGTGCGGCTTTTTCGCCATGGTCATCCATCATCATGATGATGTTGTCCAGACAGTTACAGAGGTTGCCGGCCAGTGTGTTGTCGGCAATGTCGCTCTTGAGCAGGTCAAGAATCTCCTTGGCATCGGATGCGGTGACGCGCAGGCCGATGCATTCCCAGATGTAGGCCAGGTACTGGGTCTTCTTGGCCCAGGGCTTGGCGGTCTTCTTGTCAGCAACAGTCTTGGCCAGCTTCTTGAGCTCGGCATTGACTCCCTTGGCATCGGAAATGGCAACGCGCTGCAGCAGCCAGTGGAAAAGCGAGGGTTTCATCTTGACGCATTCCTTACCCATGGTGTCGAAAATCATGGTGCGGATAGCATCGTCCTGTTCGGCAGCAAGCCCAAGCAGGAGGCAGGCGTTCTGAGCCACACCCTCGGCGCGTGCGCCGTAGCGCGGCTTGCCGTTCTCGCCTTTCACATAGGGGTCTACCACTACCTCCATGAGGGCTTTTGCGTCTGCCATGGTGCAGGTCACGTCCACCTTCTTACGGGCGGCATCTGCCAGGTTTTCCACGCCCTGCATGTTGATTTGCTGGGCGCGGCGGAGCAGGTCATTGGTGTAGTCGATATGGGCCTGGATGCGGGCGTTTTCTGCCTGTTTCTGAACAACGAGCACGGTGCAGATGCCGATGGTGGCAACCAACAGGCCGGCACCGACCATAAAGGGAACTGTTTTCCAGATGGGGGTGCGCTGTTCTTCTTCCTGGAGAGCGCGCAGGTAGGCCTCTCGTCTGGCTTCCTCCTCTTCTTCGTCTGTCGTTTCAGAGGCGGCGGCTTTCTTTTTCTTCTTCTTGACGGCTTTCAGTTTCTCGGTGGGAGTGGGCGCTTCCGGAGCTTCTTCGGTTACGGCGGCCGGGGCTTCTTCTTCAACCTGGACGGGGGCTTCCCCGGCGGCGGTTTGTGCTTCTTCGGCGGCCTGCAGTGCGGCCATCTGGCGGTTATACTCCTCCATCTGGCGGTTGTATTCCTCCATCTGGCGCTCGTATTCTTCCTGGGCCAGGCGGGCGGCTTCGGCTTCAGCAGCAGCCTGGGCGGCGGCTTCGTCAACCTGCGGTTCAGCGGCGGCGGGAATTTCCTCCACGGGTTGTTCGACAGCGGGGATTGCTTCAACCGGCTGGGTTGCAATAGTTGTCATTGTTTCCTCCGGCTCTGCGGCGGGAGTCTCAGGCTTCTTTGCCTTGGGCGCGGGGGAAGCCGCAGGCTTCTTGGGAACAATAGTCTTGCCCGTGGCGCTCTTGAGAGTGGGTTGTTTGGCAGTAGCTGTGCCGGAGGGGCGCAGGGTGCGCACAGGGGCAGCACCGGTGGAGGCGGTTTTCAGTTTCGGAGTGGCCATAGTCAGCAGAGTTGTTGAAATGTTTTACTGCGTACCCTCTACCTTTAACATATTCCAGTGCAGAATGCAATCATTCATTCCGCGCTGTTCCGGTATTTTTATCATTTTTTCCCAGTCCGGGGATAGAGGGAGGTTGCCTTGAGGTAAAGCGCAGGGGCAAGAAGCAGCAAGGTGCAGGTGCAGGTCATCCATACAGCCGTGTCCAGCGCGATGGGAGACACCGGGGGTGACTGGTAATCGGCTTCGCCTGCGAGGGTGAACAGCAAGCTGTTTGCGATGAAGGCTGTGAGCAGGGGAAGGACTGATAATCTGCGCCCCTGCAGCAGCATGACTCCACCCGCAGCTCCCAGAATGCCGGGGGGGAGCAGTATCATGGCTGCGTTAAACCACATCAGTCCGCACGCCAGCAGACACAGTAGTGATAGCGGCAGGGTAATATAAGCATATCCCTGCTTCCGGCCGGTGCTCAGCACGCGGCAAAGTATCAGCGCAATGAAGCTGCCATGCAGTACCCAGTCGAGATACTGGGCTGTCTGCCAGGGTGATGCTTCATGGTATCCGGTTAACCACGCGAAGATGTGAGGTAGGGCATTGTAGCAGCAGGCCAGGCATGGAGCGCCGCACCAGAGTCCGGTGGAGGCAATGCTGCCCAGGGCACGGGTCAGCTGTTGGTGGTGCCCGGCGATGTGAAGGGCAGCCTGGGCGCACTGGGATGCCGCTGCGGTGGTGACCATCAGGGCGCCTGCCATGAAGACGCCCAGTGGAAGCACGCCGCGCAAGTCCCAGAAGGTGTAGGTTCCCCAGAGTGTGGCACTGCTGAGGGGCGTGGCCATGGCGGCAGTGCGCAGTACCGCCTGCACCAGCAGCAGCGCGGCAACCAGAGCCAGCAGGAACAGGCGGTTGCGCATAACAAGGTGCTTTTTTACAGGGTGATGCCCAGCTGCTCCGGCAGGGCAATGCGGGGACGCTCGGTCAGGATTTCGCCACCGTTCGGGCCTACGGCCACCATGTGTTCAAAGTGGGCGGCCCAGGAGCCGTCGCTGGTCACGGCGGTCCAGTCGTCCCCCAGCACGCGCACGCGGTAGGAGCCCAGGGTAATCATGGGCTCAATGGCCAGAATCATGCCGCGCTTCAGGCGGGGAAGGGGGTAATTCGGGCGGTAGTTCGGAATCTGCGGTTCTTCGTGCAGGTGGCGGCCAACGCCGTGGCCCACGTAATCGCGCACAATGCCGAACCCGAAGGGACGTACATAATCCTCAATCGCTCCGCAGACCTCCATGAGGGAATTCCCCTGTTTTGCGGCGGCAATGCCGCGGAAAAGCGCTTCTTCTGTCACTGCCATCAGGCGGCGGGCTTCCACGCTCACGCTGCTGCCCACGCCCACGGTCATGGCATTGTCGCCGTACCAGCCATCTACTATGGCGCCGGCATCCAGGCTCACGATATCGCCGTCGTGCAGCACGCGGCTGCCGCCGATGCCGTGCACAATCTCCTCATTCACCGAGATGCAGAGCTGGCCTGGGTAGCCGCCGTAGCCCAGGAACGCATTGCCGCATTTCTCCCGCTTGAAGAGCTCGGCAGCGTAGTCATCAATGTCCTTGGTGGTGATGCCGGGGCGGATGATTTCCTGCAGCTCCATGAGGATGCGGGCCGATACCTCGCCGGCCTTGCGGAGCTTGCTGATTTCGTTCGGATTGCGTACGGGGATGCGGTCTGCCATGGTGTGCAGGTATTGTAGCACACCATTCCGGCGGGGGCAAGTGCGGAACAAGGCATTTTTGCCGGGATAACAGCGGAAAATCTGATTTTGTGCTTGAAGCCGGGCGGGGCGGGGTGTAATATGCAGGATATGGCAGATATTCATCCTACAGCTATTGTTGACCCGACCTGTGAGATTGCAGATGACGTCAAAATCGGGCCGTATTGTGTGGTGGGGCCGCATGTGCAGCTGGGTTCCGGCTGCGTGCTGCATAGTCATGTGGTGATTGGCGGTCCTTCCAAGTTCGGCAAGAATAACGAGTTTTTCCCCTTCTGCACCATTGGTACCAAGACTCAGGATCTCAAGTACTCCGGTGAACCGACCACGCTGGAAGTGGGCGATGGTAACGTATTCCGCGAATACTGCAATATCAACCGCTCCACCACGCCGGAGCTGCGCACGGTGATTGGCTCGTACAATAACTTCCTGATTCATTCCCACTGCGGGCATGAATGCATCGTGGGTGATCACAACATCTTCTCCGGTTACGCCGCCGCTGCCGGCCATTGCGAAATCGGTAACTGGGTGATTGTATCCGGCTGCGCGGCGCTGCACCAGTTTGTGCGCGTGGGTGACCACGCCATGGTGGGCGGCATGGCCAAGGCCACGCAGGACATCGCTCCGTATATGATTGCCGAGGGCTCTCCCGCTAATCTGCGTGCCATCAACCAGGTGGGCCTTTCCCGCCGTGGTTTCTCGGATGAGGATATACGCGCGCTGCGTTTCGCCTACCGTAAGCTCTTCCTTTACAAGGATAACAAGGGCGACAAGATGGAGGATAAATTTGCTGAAGTCCTTGGGGATGAGAAGTACGGCAGCAATCCGCACATCAAGTACCTTGTGGACTTCCTGCGCGCCTCCCAGCGCGGTTTTGCCCGCTGATGAAACCTTACCTTGTCTTTGACCTGGACGGTACACTGGTTGATTCCCTGCCCGGAATAGCGGCGGGAATCAACCGTGCTTTATCTGCCTGTGGGTATCCCATCCACCCGCAGGAAAAAGTCCGCGCGATGATAGGCCGCGGGGCTGCGAATCTCTGCGCGCAGGCTATTGGCTACGCCGGATCGGCAGAGGCTCCGCCAGAGCAGCTGGAGGCGGTGCATGCTGCCTTCCGCCGGGAATACCCCCACTGCTGGTGCGGGGAGGAGTATACCCGCGCCTATGATGGAATTACCGCTCTGCTGGAAAAACTGGCTGCTGCCGGGGTGAAGCTGGCGGTGCTTTCCAACAAACCGCACGAGGTCACAGAGCCTATGGTGCGGCATCTGTTCCCGTCTGTGCCCTTCGATGTGGTGCTGGGTTATACCCCGGCGTTCCCCCGCAAGCCGAATCCGGCTTCCATGCATCACATTGCGGAGAAATGGGGCGTTTCTCCTGCGGAAATTACACTGGTGGGGGATTCCCTGTTCGATGCCCGCTGCGCGGAAAATGCCGGTACCGGCCTGGTGCTGGTGGGCTGGGGCTATGCGGCAGATCCCGCCGCGCTGCGCGCGTGGCCTGCCCCGGTGTGTGAAACCATGGAGGACCTGGCGGCTCAGTTGTTATGAGGATAGTGGTGGCTGCATTTCTGGCATTCTGGGTGCTTCTGATGTCCGGTTGCACCGGGGCTCTGCTGGTGCACTACCTGGAGGAAAAATCAGAACCGCCATACGTTCCGGTATCGGCAGATGTCGTAAATCCTGCTTACGAAGGCTGCCGGGTGCAGCTTAAAGCCAGGGCGTATACGGATGAGTGGCTGGAGTTGCGGGATATCGGCGTGCGCTGCCAGGCTTTGCGGCTGAGCATAGAGACCGAAACCGGGGCGTGGAACGCCGCGCGCCGCAGCTGGGATTACGATGATTACCGGGGTGCGCCCCTACGCTCAGGAACGGCCTTTGCCCAGCGCGTGCGCATGGGGGCTTTTGAGTTGCGTTTCTCTGATGATGACTTGGAGTATGGGGCGCTTCCGACTAAATTACCTGTGGAGCTTGTGAACTTGCCGGAAAGCTGGCGTCCCCATGCCCGTGAAGTAGCGGGTGATGACTGGGAATTGAAGATGGAGCTGGTGGGTAATCCTTCCCGCACCATTACCTGTACCATGGTGGAGAATGGCCGTGAACTGGTCGTGCGCGGTGTGCAGCGGGGGAACAGGATTTTTCCTGTACACGGCATTGAAGAAAGTGAACACGACTGGCAGATGTATGACCGGAGGAGAGATGAGTTCCTGCTGGAGAAAACGCTGTTTCCTGCGCTTGTGTCGCTGGCAGTGCCAGCGCTGCTGCTGGGGATTTTCCGTGTGTTGAAGTGGCGGCCGGGGCAGAAGAAAGATAAACTGGCGATTGGGCTGATGCTGGCGCTGGATGCGGCGGCTTTCCTTGTGTTCGGCGGTTGGGCGTATCCTGCCTGTGCCTGTGCCTGTGGTGTTGTGCTGCTGTTCTCGTTCTGCTGGATTGTGAGGGTAATCCGTCGTTTTGGCGTTGACGCTGAAACTTGATGAGTGTATGATGGTTCTATGAAAATCCAGGATAAGGATATTCCTTCCATGTTCCAGCGCAAGGCGTGCTGGGCAGTGCTTACCGGCCTGGCTTTGCTGGTAGTGGTAGCGCTGGTGTGTGGCTTCTTGTTTGGAGTGGGCAGCCTTTTTGTGGCGCTGGGTTATACCCCGGCGGTCTCCCGCAAGCCGGATCCGGCTTCCATGTATCACATTGCGGAGAAATGGGGCGTTTCCCCGGCAGAAATCACGCTGGTGGGGGATTCCCTGTTCGATGCCCGCTGTGCGGAGAATGCCGGCACCGGCCTGGTGCTGGTGGGCTGGGGCTATGCGGCAGACCCCGCCGCGCTGCGCGCGTGGCCTGCCCCGGTGTGTGAAACCATGGAGGAACTGACCGGATGCTTATTGACAGACTAGCCGGGGTGATGGTGCGTTGTGCGCTGGTGGCGCTGTGTCTGGCCCTGATTGCGGTGCTTTTGGGCAGAGTGCGGTCGGGTTGCTGGAGCAGCGGAATGAGGAACCCTATCTGGTCATTGAGCCGGATGCGGTTGACCCTGCAAATGAGGGGCGCCGAGTGCAGCTGGCGGCCCCCGCGTATACGGATGAGTACCTGGAGTTGCGCGCGCTCGGCTTGCGCTGCCAGGCTCTGCGGGTAGAGATGAATGTCTATACCCCGGACAGGGAAAAGGAATATCTCGGGCTGCCGTTGCGGCAGACTGTGGATGTGGCTTCCCATGTGCGCATGGGGGCGTTCCGCCTGAAATTGAGTGCCAATGCCTTGGGCTCTGGTGTTCATTTTGTGAAAATCCCCTTCAGTTCGCTGAATTTGCCTGAAGTATGGCTGGATGCCTGCCGGGATACTAGTGAGGGTGAGCGGGAATTGCAACTGGAGCTGTCGGGCGGTCCGGAAATCTGTTGCCGCATGATAGAGAATGGCCGGCAGCTTGTCGTTCGCGGTGTGCAGCGCGGGGATACTATTGAGCAGGTTCGTGCCATCTATGATGATGCTCTCTTTTTTCATCACAGAGATAAAGTAGCGGCTGATGAAGCATGGAAGTCGGCAGCACTGGCTTTTCTGGTTTCCTGGATGATTCCTGCTTTGGTGCTGGGCGTATTCCGGCTGGTCCGGTGGAGCAAAGCCGGTGCCCATGCCGGATTGGCGGTTTTGACGATGCTGGCGCTGGATGCCGCTGCTTTCCTGTGCTGCGGGGGGTGGGTGTATGGTGTCTGGGGGTTCGCCGCCGCGGGCATTCTGGTGGTTTGCTGCTGGCATATTGTGAGGGTAATCCGTCGTTTTGGCGTTGACGCTGAAACTTGATGAGTGTATGATGGTTCTATGAAAATCCAGGATAAAGACGTTCCTTCCTTGTTCCAGCGCAAGGTGTGCTGGGCGGCGCTTACCGGGCTGGCTCTGCTGGTTGTGGTGGCGCTGGTTTGTGGCTTGTTGTTCGGCGTGGGCAGTCTTTTTGTGGCGCTGGAGCCCGTGCTGCTGCCGGTGGTGATTGCCGGATTCCTGGCCTATCTCCTTTCTCCCTGTGTGGCGCTGGTGCAGCGGCGCATCACGAAGCGTCTGTGGGCGGTGGTATCGGTCATGCTGCTGGCGGGGGCGGTTCTGGTGGCGCTGGGGTGGACGATTGTGCCGCCGCTGGTGCAGCAGACGGGGGATCTGGTTTCCAAGCGTGAGCAGATTCTGGAAAGTGTGGTAGAGGGCGGTAAGACCCAGATGGCTGAAAACCGCCTGTTGCAGCAGGGGGTGGATATGCTTTACAGTAAGACTCTTAAGGATGCGCGTGCGGCTGAATTGCCGGTGGAGGATTATGAGAATCTTTCTCAGGAAACAACTTATGAAGGGAAGTTGAAGGCGATTCTCAGCTTCAATTCGTCCTACCTCACAGAGACGCTCATGGCGTGGCTGACGGCGGGTTCCCGGGCGCTGTCCGGGGTCACGATGGCTCTGGTCGGCACGGTGATGGTGCCGGTATTCCTCTTTTATTTCCTGCTGGAAAGTACCAGTATTGCGCAGAACTGGCACACGGTGCTGCCCATCCGCCGCTCCGCTTTCCGGGAGGAAGTGGTGGCCACGCTTCAGGAAATCAATAACTACATCATCTCCTTTGTGCGTGGGCAGATGCTCGTGAGCGTGATAGATGGTGTGATTCTGGCTGTGGCATTGAAAATCATGGGTTTGCCCTATGCCATCACCATTGCTGCCGCCGCTGCCCTGCTGGGGATTATCCCCTACCTTGGCATGATTGGTACCTGGATTCCGGCGGTGGTTATTGCCTGGTTCACCTGGCATGATGTGAGCCATGTGCTCATCGTGAGTGCCATATTCGGTTGTGTGAGCCAGTTTGATGGCTGGGTGCTTCAGCCGCGCATTGTGGGCAGCCGGGTGAAGATGCATGACCTCACGGTGATGTTCTCTGTGCTGTTCTGGAGCTTTGTCATCGGCGGCGTGGTCGGCGCCCTGCTGGCGGTGCCGCTCACGGCTTCCATCAAGGTTTTGTTTACGCGCTACATCTGGTCCTCCTACCGCAAGGAAACGGAAGGAAGTACGAAGTGCGAGGTGCGAGGTACGAAGTGAGGAATTCCCTGCGCATGCGCGCAGAAGCCTGGATTAGAAAGCGTGGCTTACTGCCCGGCTTTTGAAAGCCGGAAGATGCAGGTTTGCTTGCATCTCACTCCGCAGGCGGAGCCTGCCTGACTGCATACTTCGTACCTCCCACTTCGTACCTCGTACTTCCATATTGAGTCATATTTGCTTGACAGGCAGGCGCAGGCTTGCAAATGGCAGGCTGTTGTGCTACAATCGCGCACCGCACGCGTGGGGTGCGGGCGTGTCGCCGTGTCGGCAGTTACTGTTTTACCTGAAAATTTTCTGATATGATTAAGTGGATTCTGAACAAAATCGTGGGTTCCAAGAACCAGCGCGAAGTGCGCAAGCTCAAGCCGGTGGTGCGCCGTATTCTGGACTTGGAAAAATCCTGGGAGGATAAGGACCGTGACTTCCTGGTGGGTAAGACCCGCGAGTGGCAGGCGCACCTGCACCGCTTCACCCCCATGGACCTGCCGACCCGCGGTGTGGTGCTGGCTGCTGCCCCGGAGCAGCTGGAGCAATACGCCGGGATGCTGAATACCCGTTTTGAATCCCTGGCTCCCGAGTTCCCGAAGCTGCCCAAGGTGGAGGCCACGGTGGAATCCATCGAGGCTGGTAAGAAGGCGCTGGTTGAGATTGAGCCCAAGTTTGCCAAACTGCGCGCCAGGTATCTGGAAACGATTCTGCCCGAGGCCTTTGCCGTGGTGAAATGTGCTGCCCGCCTGATGTGCGGCCAGACGGTGGATGTGTGCGGCACCCCCATCAAGTGGGACATGGTGCACTTTGATGTGCAGCTCATCGGCGGTATTGCGCTGCACCGCGGCTTCATTGCCGAAATGGCCACGGGTGAGGGCAAGACCCTCGTGGCTACGCTGCCGGTGTACCTGAACGCCCTGACCGGCATGGGTGTGCATGTGGTCACGGTGAACGACTACCTCGCCCGCCGCGACTCCATGTGGATGGGCGCGCTGTTCTCCTTCCTCGGCCTTAGCATCGGCTGCATCCAGAGCATGATGCCCAGTGACCTGCGCCGCCAGCAGTACGCCAAGGACATCACCTACGGTACCAACTCCGAATTCGGTTTCGACTACCTGCGCGACAACGGCATGGCCTCCAGCAAGGAAGCCCAGGTGCAGCGCGGCCACTACTTCGCCATTATCGACGAGGTGGACTCCATCCTCATTGACGAAGCCCGCACGCCGCTCATCATCTCCGGCCCGGCTGTGATTGAGCATGAGCAGCAGTACGACACCCTCAAACCGCTCATCGAAAAAGTGGTGCGCAAGCAGGTGGAGCTGTGCAACGGCCTCATGCAGAAGGCGATGGAATATGCCAAGGCCGGTGACCCCGAGCGCGCAGGCCGCTGCCTGTTCAAGGTGAAGCTGGGCCAGCCGCGCAACCGCGCCTACATGCGCTCCCAGCAGGACCCCGAATACCGCCGCATGGTGGAGAAGTACGAGCTGTTCCTCTACCAGGACCCCCGCAAGATTGAGCTCTTCAAGCTCAAGGAAGAGCTTTACTACACCATTGATGAAAAGACCCACGATGCCGACCTCATGGAAATGGGCCGCGAAATCATCAGCCCCGGGCATCCGGAGAATTTCGTGCTGCCGGATATCGGTACCGAGTTCGTGAACATCGACGAGGACGAGAAGCTCAGCGAGCGCGAGAAGGAAGCCCGCAAGACTGCCCTCATGAAGCGTCTGGATGAAACCGGCGTGCGTCTGCACACCACCAGCC
>JAFNWZ010000128.1 GCA_017379255.1 Akkermansia sp.
ATTTATGTGCAGAACCTCATGGAGCAGGCCGGAGAGGAAGTCTGGCAGTGGCTCGAAAAGGGCGCTGCGTTCTACATGTGCGGCGATGCCAACCGCATGGCCAAGGATGTGGAGAAGACTCTTCTCGCCATCATTTCCAAGTACGGCAACCGCACTGAGGAAGAAGCCCTTGCCTACCTGGCCGACATGAAGGCCGCCAAGCGTTACCAGAAAGATGTATACTGATTTATTCTGAATCGTTCAGAACACAAAAAAGCTCTGAGATTCCTCTCAGAGCTTTTTTGCATACGGCGCGTACCTCACTTCTTAGCAAGATACCCGGCCACCCCTTCGTGGGTAGGCTGCATGGCCTCCTCTCCCGGATGCCAGCCCAGCGGACAAACTTCACCGTACTGTTCGAAATGCTGTAAGGCATCGACAATGCGGATGGCTTCGTCAATCGAGCGTCCCAGGGGCATATCGTTCACCAGCTGGTGGCGCACGATGCCCTGCTTATCAATAAGGAAAAGCCCACGGTAGGCTACAAGCTCGCCATTCACCTGCAGGCGGCCTTGGTCATCCAGATACCGCTCGCCTGCCAGCACACCGTACGATTCGGCAATGGTCTTGTTTGTATCGGCCACCAGCGGATAGCTCACTCCCTGAATGCCGCCTTCCACCTGCGGCTTCTGGCACCATGCCCAGTGGCTGTACTCCGTATCAGTCGAACAGGCTACCACCACGGTATTACGCTTGGCAAACTCCGGCAGCGCGGCCTGGAAGCCCAGAAGCTCCGTCGGGCATACAAAGGTGAAATCCTTCGGGTAAAAAAAGAACAGAACGTATTTCTGCCCCACATAATCCAGAAGGCTGAAATCATTGACAATCTCTCCATCGACAACTGCGGTTGCCTTGAATACAGGTGCTTGTTTTCCTACTAACATTGTATGTAATTATGGGTTGTTGGAGTTACGATACACTAACTTTTGCTTTTGTTCAAGCTTTATTTGGAATTTTTCTAAATAACGAGTTCCTATCTTGCATCAGGGTGGTATATCTGCTAGAATGCGAGCATGGATACACCGAGTGCCCGCCTGACTTCGCTGGATGCCCTGCGCGGCATGGATATGCTGATTATACTGGGCATAGACGCCATGGTGTACAGCATCTATCCACTGTTCAGTGGCAATGAGTTATGGCAGGTAGCAAGAGCGCAGCTGGGGCATGCGCCATGGGACGGGCTGCGTTTGTATGACTGCGTGTTTCCTCTCTTTGTATTCATCGCCGGAATGTCGATGTGCTTCTCTCAGCTCAGACAGCAGGACGCATCACCGTGGAAAACGTGGCGCAAGTTGTGGACTCGGGCGCTGATACTGGTTTTTCTGGGGTTCTTTGTCAACGGCAACATCAGCTGGGATATGCAGCACATGCGTTTTGCCTCAGTGCTGGGGCTTATCGGGCTTTCCGGAGCACTGGCCGGCAGTTTCACCCTGCTCTGTGGCGGGCGTATCTGGAGCAGCCTCTTATTCGTCGTTCTGCTGCTCGGTGGGGTGGGCATTTCCCAATATACCGGGGGCGATTTCACACCGGGTGCATGCTTTAATGCCAAAGTGGATGCCCTGCTGTGTCCAGGTGTGCTGTATGGCAGGAGTTACGACCCGGAGGGGCCGCTCTGCGTCATCTCAGCCACAGCGCTCTGCCTGCTTGGCTATTGCGGTGGACGCCTTTTCCTGAATATAGCGAACCCGGTCTTGCGCGCGCTCACCATGCTGGCTGCAGGCAGCATTTCCTTTGCGCTGGGGCAACTCATCCCCCTGCCTATCATCAAAGGTATCTGGACACCAACATTCGTTCTCTGCAGCGCCGGTATCAGCGCTATGCTGATGGCCGTACTGCACCTGCTGATAGATGTGGCGGGACTCCAGAAATGGTGCATGCCCTTCCGCGTGGTCGGACTCAATGCCCTGGCGGCTTATCTGGTCGTTCACATAGTGAACTTTCACGCTCTTGCCGCCCGCCTGCTGGGCGGTACCTGGGGGCTTTTTCTGTCGCAGGAGTGGCAACGCGTAGCGAATGCTACCGTTGCGCTGATGCTTGCATGGTCGTTCTGCTGGTTCCTCTACCGCAAGCGCGTATTTATCAAGCTTTGACAAAAAAGAAACCGCCGGAACATATCCGGCGGTCTCTTTTGAAACTAGCGGGCTGAATCCGCAGCGGTTTTTACAGGCTTTCACCGAAGTCCTCCCGGAACTTGGCGGCAAGCTTCTCCTGCCAGTCGCTCAGCGGCTGCAGACGGCCGAAGAAGAAGCGGAGAACCTCGGGCTCTTCCACCCACTTCAGACCACCGATGAGGTGACGGTTGTCGTACAACCACTTCACGCGGTCGGCGCAGTACTTCACCTGGGAAAGGGTGAACACACGGCGCGGGCAGGCCAGGCGCACCAGCTCCAGCTCGGCGTAGTTTTCGGAGCCATCGGGATTACGCTGCTCTGAGAGAGAACCACGCTCCATACCGCGGATACCACCGGCAATGTAAAGGGCGGTGGCGAGAGCACCGGCGGGGTACTCCTCGTGCGGAATGTTGGGCAGGAACTCGGAAGCATTGATATGGGCACCCAGACCACCTGCCGGCTTCACCATGGGCACGCCGTATTCGGAAAGTTCCTTCACCAGGTATTCAATGAAGATGGGGCCCTGGTTGATGATTTCTTCGTCCAGAGTCTCCAGCAGACCAACGGCCATAGCCTCCATGGCGCGCACTTCCATACCGCCGTAAGTCAGGAACCCTTCGTAGAGCGGAATGAAGGCCTTCATCTTGAGGATGAGCTTCTCGTTGTTGGAGATGATGGCACCACCACGGGCAAAGCCGAGCTTGCGGCTGGAGAAGTAGATGAGATCCATCTCATCCGCAATCTTACGGATGATTTCAGCGATGGTCATGTTCTTGGCGGCCTCTTCACGAGTCTTGATGAAGTACAGGTTGTCCTGCAGCAGTGAGGCATCGA
>JAFNWZ010000129.1 GCA_017379255.1 Akkermansia sp.
CTGTCACCCGTTATCACGGGCTCCGATTCTTTTTTGAAATAACCGGGGGCTGCGCTCGCTAACGCGAGCTTACCCCCGGCTACCATCTTACGCCCACTACCGTGGGCTATGAATTTCGCTCGCTTTGCTCGCCGCTAAAGCCAAATTAGCGAAAACTTTGGGACTCATGTGGTGGAAAATCGTCGTGGGGAGCAGAATTTGCTTCCATTGGCGTGGTGGGCATGATAGAATCGGGCATCGTAGGTGGACTGTACCCACGGCCCGCGCATCGGAAACATTTTACATATTTCAGATTATGGCTATAGATCCCAAACTGATTGAAGAGCTTGAGGCTCGCCAGAAGAAGGTGAAGTATGCTGCTTCTCAGGAGAAGTATGACGCCCGCCACGCCAAGGGTGACTGGACAGCCCGCGAGCGTATTGCCTGCCTGTTTGACCAGGGCTCCTTCACTGAAATCGGCATGCATACCAAGCACCATTGCAGCAATTTCGGTATGCTGGGCAAGGAGATTCCCGGTGATGGCATCGTGACGGGGTTCGGCCTGGTGAATGGTCGCCCTGTGGCGGCTGCCTCTGCCGATTTCCTGGCGCAGGGTGGTTCGCTGGGCTACATGCACGCCCAGAAGATTTGCGATGCCCAGCAGTATGCGCTGAAGGCCGGCATGCCCATTATCCAGATTAACGACTCCGGCGGCGCCCGCCTGCAGGAGGGTGTGGAATCCCTTACCGGTTTTGCCAACGTGTTCTACAACAATGTGGCCGCAAGTGGTGTGGTGCCGCAGATTTCCCTTATCCTGGGGCCCTGCGCCGGTGGTGCAGCCTACTCCCCCGCGCTTACGGATTTCATCATCATCCGCAAGGGTGGCGCTGCCGGTATGTACATCACCGGCCCGAAGGTGATTGAACAGGTGACCTACGAGCAGTGCACGATGGAGGAAATCGGCGGCGCTGCCGTGCATTCCTCTGTGTCCGGCAATGCCCACTTTGTGGCTGAGACGGATGAGCACGCCATTTCCATTGCCAAGCAGCTGCTGACTTATCTGCCCTCCAACAACGCCCAGGAGCCGCCGCATGACCTGGGCCAGCCGCTGGATATTGCCCCGCAGGAGGGGATGAATTACATTATCCCCGACAAAAACAACACCCCGCTGGATGTGCAGAAGGTAATTGCCCGCCTTGTGGACGAAGGTTCTTTCTTGGAGGTGCATGCCAACTTTGCCGGCAATGTGGTGGTGGGCTTTGGCCGCATCTGCGGCGTGGTGGTGGGCATCATCGCCAACCAGCCTGCTGTGAAGGCCGGCTGCCTGGACATCGATGCCTCCGACAAGGCAGCCCGCTTCATCCGCTGCTGCGATGCCTTCAACATTCCGCTGGTGAACCTGGTGGACGTGCCCGGTTTCCTGCCCGGCAAGCAGCAGGAACGCGGCGGCATCATCCGCCACGGTGCCAAGATGATTTACGCCTACTCCTCTGCCTCTGTGCCGAAGGTGACCCTCATCATGCGCAAGGCCTACGGCGGTGCCTATATCGCCATGTGCTGCAAGGGCCTGGGGGCTGATGCCGTGTTTGCCTGGCCCTGCGCTGAGATTGCGGTGATGGGGGCTGCCGGTGCGGTGCAGATTCTCTACGGGCGCGAGCTCAAGGGAATTGAAGACGCCGAAGCCCGCACCGCCCGCCAGAAGGAACTGGTGGCCGAGTACGAGCAAGCCTTCTCCAACCCGTATGCCGCAGCCGCTTCTGACCAGGTGACCGATATCATCAACCCGGCGGAATCCCGCGCCCGCATTGCGCTGACCCTGCGCACCCTGCTCAGCAAGCGCGAGACCCACCCCGCCAAGAAGCACGGCAACATGCCGCTGTAATTTTCACAAACCCAAAATAAACAATGATACAGACACTCGCTGCACTCGATATGGATGCCGTCATCTACCAGGTGACCGGTATGTGTGTGGTGGTTATCTGCCTCAGCTTCCTGAGCGTCATGCTGACGATTTCGGGGGCTGTGGCGCAGCGTCTGGATGCCAAGCGCAAGGCGCAGGCCGAGGCTGCCAAGGCAGCCGTGGCCCCCGCCCCGGTGGCTGCCCCTGTGGTGGCGCCGGAACTGCCGCCCGCCCAGGTGGCAGCCATTGCCGCAGGCATTTATGATGCAGCGCAGAGCAGTATAACACCGCAGGTCGTTGCCGCTATTGCCGCAGCCGTCAAGGTGACGGTGGGTAATGAGGCTCGCATTCTGGATATTAAGCCGGTTGATACTGCCTACGGGCAGGGTGGCCGTGCTGCTGCTATGAACAATTCTCCCGTGCGTTGATTTACGCCAGCGCACAACTCATCCAAACTAACACTTCAAACAAAACTAAATAGAATAAAACAATATGAAACAGCTCCGTATTACTGTTGCCGGTCAGACCTTTGATGTAACTGTTGAAACCGTTGGTGGTTGCGCTCCCGTGGCCGGTGCCCCCGCTCCTGCTCCTGTGGCTGCTCCCGTGGTGGCTCCTGCTCCTGTGGCTGCCCCCGCTCCCGTGGCCGCTGCTCCTGCTCCCGCCGCAGCCGGTTCCGGCACCCCCATTCCCAGCCCGCTGGCTGCCAAGGTGGTATCCCTCGACGTGCAGCCCGGCACTGCCGTGAAGGAAGGTGACCAGGTGATGACCGTGGAGGCTATGAAGATGAACACCGTTATCTACGCCCCCTCCAACGGCACTGTGACCTCCTTCACCGTGAAGCCCGGCGACACCGTGACCGAGGGGCAGACCCTGGCCTACATTGGTTAAGTTGCGCTTGCAGGCTCTGCTCCCCACCCGGGTGCAGAGGTGGACTCTAACAACGCATTATAATCAGATATGCAAGAACTTTTGAATTCCTTCGCGGACTTCATCTCCGGCATGGGCATCTACCAGATGTCCTGGCAGATGTATGTGATGTGGGGTGTTGTGGCAGTGTTGCTGTATCTGGGTGTGGTGAAGCAGTTTGAACCGCTGCTGATGGTGCCGATTGCCTTCGGCGCCCTTATCGCCAACATTCCGGACAACGGCATGGTCATTACCCAGGCGCAGCGCGAAGTGGTCGCCATTGAAGATGGAAAGGTGGCACGCTCCACAATGCAGGACGTGGGCTTCCTCTCCATTACTCTGGCAGAATATACCGACCCTGCTGCCAAGCAGAGCACTGAGGGGCTCGCCCCGGAGGTGGCTGCTGAGTACGATGCCGCCATGGCTGAAACCATGGAGGTGAAGACTGTGGGTAAGGGTAAGCTGGAGGTAACCGGCCAGGCAGCCAAGAAGTACCTCGTTCTGAAGCCTGAGGGCGGCCTGTTTGACTGGCTGGGCCTGGGTATCAAGTGCGAGATTTTCCCCGCCCTCATCTTCATGGGCGTGGGTGCGCTCACGGACTTCGGTCCGCTGCTGGCTTCTCCCAAGTCCCTGCTGCTGGGCGCTGCTGCCCAGGGTGGTGTGGCGATGACCTTCCTCTGCGCTGTGGGCCTCGGCTTCACGAAGGGGCAGGCGGCGGCTATCGGCATCATCGGTGGTGCTGACGGCCCCACCTCCATCTTCCTGGCCAGTAAGATGGCTCCGGAACTGCTGGGTGCCATTGCTGTGGCCGCCTACACGTACATGGCTCTTGTGCCGCTGATCCAGCCGCCGTTCATGAAGCTCTGCACCACGGAAGCCCAGCGCAAGATCAAGATGAAGAGCTTGCGCCAGGTATCCAAGGGCGAGAAGTTGTTCTTCTGCTTCGTGGTGACGCTGACCACTATTCTGCTCTGCCCGGATGCCGCCCCGCTGCTGGGTATGCTGATGCTGGGTAACTTCCTGCGCGAATGCCAGGTGACCGAGCGTCTGGTGAGCTGCGCTCAGAACGAGCTCATGAACATCACGACCATCCTTCTCGGTGTGTCCGTGGGTCTCACCATGCAGGGTGCCCGTTTCCTCCAGCAGGAAACCCTCCTCATCATCCTTCTGGGTGTGGTGGCCTTCGCCGTGGCTACGGTGTGCGGTCTGCTTTGCGCTCAGCTCATGAACCTGGTTCCCGGC
>JAFNWZ010000130.1 GCA_017379255.1 Akkermansia sp.
CAGTAATGAGCTTGGGATAGATCCGCTCCCGGAACCACGGTTCTGCCGAAGCAGCCAGGGCTTCTGCCGGGGTGAACCAGGCAACAGCCTTGTTTTCTTCTTCACGGCTGCGCACCGGTTCCTGCTCATCCGCCCGCAGCGCAAGCAGCAGAAGGAACTCAAGGAGCGACAGGACAGCCTCAAGGCTGGTGACAAGGTGGTTTCCGCCGGCGGCATCTACGGCATCGTACGCGAAGTCCAGCAGGACACCGTGAAGCTGGAAATCGCCCCGAACACCATCATCAAGATTGCCAAGACCAGCATCGTGACCACCGTTGCCAAGGACGGTTCCGCCGAGCCGGTCAAGAAGTAAGCCATGTTGCCGCTCTGGCGGCAACGTGAAATTTCGCTTTACTCAGTGAAATTCTGCCCTGCCGGGCGCAGTGAAATCTCGCTGCGCTCGGTGAAATTTCGGGGCTTTGCCCCTCAGTCCTTTTCTGCATGCTCCCCTTCTACACAGCCGCCCAACTGGACCAGCTTCCCGCCGATGCCCGACTGGGTGTCATCGGCAACCCGATTGCGCATTCCAAGTCCCCGCAGATGCAGCAGCCTGCATTGGATGCCACCAGCACCGGGGTATGCTATGTGCGACTGCTGGCAAATACAGAACCGGGAGCATTTGAACACCTGCTGGATGAACTGGCAGTGCGCGGATTCATCGGCGTGAATGTAACCGTGCCCTTTAAGAAGCGGGCACACGATGCAGCCGTTTCCCTTGACCCGCTGGCTAAGTTGAGCGGCGCGGCCAACACCCTGGTACGCCGGGCAGACGGCTGGCATGGCTACAACACCGACGGGCCGGGATTCTCCCGCGCCATCGAGGAAACACTGCACCGCCCCCTGCGGGAGCTGCGCGTCCTTATCCTGGGGGCCTGCGGCGGCGCAGGCAGTGCCCTGGCCTGCCAATGCGCGCTGGAGGGATGTCCCTCCCTCACCCTGGTGAACCGCCCCCGCCCGGAACTCCCCCAGCTTGCCGGCAAACTGGCCGCGCACACCGCCGCCCCGGTCAGCACGCTGCACTTTGATTCCCCCGGTCTGGCTGATGCCATCGCTCAGGCAGATTTAGTGGTGAATGCCACCAGTCTGGGGCTGCATGAGGGCGATGCCATGCCCCTTTCCCCCGACCTGCTGCTCCCCGGCCAGCTGGTATACGATATAGTGACGCACGAGACCGCCCTGCACCGCGCCGCCACTGCCCGCGGTTGCACCGCAGCCACCGGCCAGGGCATGCTGCTCTGGCAAGGCGCCATTGCCTTCCAGCACTGGTTCAGCCAGATGCCGGATGTCGAAGCCATGAGGAAAGGACTCACAAAGTCCACGTTAGTGGGCGGCAGCCTTTAGCGCGGGGTGGAGCGACGAAGTCGCGGAACCCCGGGTTAAACAATAAAATAACCGGAACCCCGAACGCATTGAGTGGGAGGCAGAAGGCTAAGCATCAACATAAAGCATCGTTTTCTGTCACCCGTTATCACGGGTTTTGGTTTATTTTTTTGTTGGAGCAGGCGCTGCGCGTGCTGACGCACGCTTGCACCTGCCTAACATCTGTCGCCCACTACCGTGGGCTATGAATTTCGCTCGCTTTGCTCGCCGATAAATTACAATTTACGAAACTTTGGGACACATGTGAGATTAGCTCACTGGAGCGGGCTGTAGCGTTCCTGAATCCAGAATCCGGATTTTACCACAGGTAAACAGAGTGCAGGCTTGCCAAAAGAGCCTGCGGGCTGTATAATGCCACGCGAGTTATGAATGCAACGATTCTTGATGCACTGAAGCAGGCAGTTGCCGAGGGCAAGCTGCTGGAATCCTCTCTGGAAAACATCGAGCTGCTGACCGGCGGTACACAGGACCCGGTCGTTCCCGCTGCCATTGAACAACTGGTCAATGCGGGCGAATGGGCCGAGCTCAACAACCGCTTCTACAAGACACTGGCGTTCGGCACGGGTGGCCTGCGCGGCCGCACCATCGGCACCGTCGTGACCATCGCCGAGCAAGGCCAGGGCGGCGTGAACGGACGCCCGGAATTCCCCTGCGTGGGCACCGCCAGCATGAACTACTTTAACGTGGGGCGCGCCATGCGCGGCCTCATCACCTACGTGCGCCGCTTCGTGGAGGCTGAAGGCACCGGCCGCAAGCCCCTCATCGTCGTGGGGCACGACACGCGCCACTTCTCCCGCGATTTTGCCGAGTACTGCGCTAAGATTGCCACCGACCTGGGCTGCGACTGCGCCCTGTTCGACGGCCCCTGCTCCACCCCGGAAGTTTCCTTCGCCATCCGCGAGCTGAATGCCGACACCGGCGTGGTGCTCACCGCCTCCCACAACCCGGCGCACGACAACGGATTCAAGGCCTACTTCAACGACGGAGCCCAGCTCATCGCCCCGCACGACAAGGCGGTGATTGCCGAAGTGAACGCCCTCACCAGCGATGTTTACGAAGCCCTGCCCGCCGACCAGCAGGGCAGCCTCCGCATCCTCGGTCCGGAGTTCGATGCCATCTACATTGAAAAGCTCAAGGGCATCATCCTGCGCCCGGATGTATTCGCCAAAGCCTCTGCCAAGGTGGTATTCACCAACCTGCACGGCACCGGCGGCCGCTGCATCGTCCCCATCCTCAAGCAGATTGGCTGCAACGTGAGCACCGTGGCCAAGCAGGACACGCTCGACGGCCGCTTCCCCACCGTGGCCAGCCCGAACCCGGAGAACGCCCCTGCTCTTGACATGGCCTGTGCCCAGGCAGATGCCGAACAGGCCGACCTGGTGATTGCCACCGACCCGGACAGCGACCGCATGGGCATTGCCGTGCGCGACACCGCCACCGGCAAGATGCAGCTGCTCACCGGCAACCAGACCGGCTGCCTGCTGGCCTGGTACCGCTGCATGAGCGCCATCGAACTGGGCATCATCACCCCGGAGAACATCGACCACGCCGTCATGGTCAAGACCTTCGTGACCAGCCCGCTGCAGGACGCTATCGCCGCCTCCTTCGGCATCGGGACAGTGAACGTACTCACCGGCTTCAAGTACATTGCCGCCAAGCTCGGCAAGTATGAGCAGGCTATCCCCGCCGAGCTCCGCCAGGGCTACCGCTCCATGACCGAGGCCGAAACCCGCGCCCTGCGTCTGGAGCACAGCAAGTTCTTCATCTTCGGCGGCGAGGAAAGCTACGGCTACCTGGCCCAGGACTTCGTGCGCGACAAGGACGCCAACGCCGCAGCCCTCTGCCTGGCGGAAATGAACGCCTACCTCGCTTCCAAGGGCATCGGTCTGCTGGAATGCCTCAACAACATCTACACCCCGCTGGGCTTCTACAAGGAACTCGGCAAGAGCATCGTGATGGAAGGTGCCGATGGTGCCGCCAAGATTGCCGCCCTCACCAAGAGCTATATCGAAAACCCGCCCACCGAAATGGACGGCACCGCCGTGGCCGGCCTGCGCGATTTCTCTGCCGGCACCATGGTCGATGCCGAGGGCGACCCCATCCCCGCCGAAAAGATGCTCTTCATCGACCTAGTGGATGGCCGCAGCTTCGCCGTGCGCCCCAGCGGCACCGAGCCCAAGATCAAGTACTACCTCTTTGCCCACGGCGCCGCCGGTGCAGAACTCACCGCCGCCAAGGCAGAGGTGGAGTGCCGCATCAATTCCCTCTGGGCCGCCGTCGAGGCCGACGCCTACGCCCGCATGGCATAAGGTTTCGTTTTTCAGGCCCCCGCAGTACCACTGCGGGGGCTTTTTCTTTATTCTGCGGCTTACCCCCGCCATCAGTCTCTGCTACCATCAGAGGCATTTGTGCATCAAATGCGAAAGCTGATGCGCCAGGCAAAAAAGGCGTGACTTTTGGATTTAACGCGGTATAATATCCGCGTAAAACTTTCCCGAATCATGAAATACCAGGGACTTTATACTGCAATTGTTACCCCCTTTAAGAATGGCCAGGTGGATTATGATGCCTACAAGGCATTGATTGAAGCCCAGATTGCCGGCGGCGTAGACGGCATCGTGCCCATGGGCACCACCGGCGAATCCCCGACCGTCAGCACCGAGGAACACCTCGAAATCATCCGCAAGTGCGTGGAATTCGTGGCAGGCCGCTGCCAGGTGATTGCCGGCACAGGTGCCAACTGCACCACAGAAGCCATTGAGATGACCAAGGCTGCCGCCGCCATGGGTGTGGACGGTACGCTGCAGGTATGCCCCTACTACAACAAGCCCAACCAGGAGGGCGTGTACCAGCACTTCAAGGCCATTGCCGAGGCTACCGACCTGCCCATCATGCTTTACAGCATCCCCGGCCGCAGCGGCATTGAGATTGCCGTGGATACCGTGGCCCGTCTGGCTGCAGATTGCCCCACCATCGTGGCTATCAAGGAAGCCGGCGGCAGCGTGGAGCGCGTGAACCAGCTGGTGCAGGCTCTGCCCGCAGATTTTGCCGTACTGAGCGGCGATGACGGCCTGACCGTTCCCTTTATCTCCTGCGGCGCTGTGGGTCTGGTATCCGTGACCTCCAACATTGCCCCGGCAGAGATGAAGTCTCTCGTGGATGCCGCCATGAGTGGCGATGGCAAGAAGGCCCTGGAGCTGCAGAAGAAGTATTACCCGCTCATGAAGGGGCTCATGTCCCTGGATGTGAACCCCGTGCCCGCCAAGGCCGCCCTGGCACTGCGCGGCGAAATCAGCTGGGAAATCCGCCTGCCGCTCGTACCGCTGGCCGAAGAGAAGCGCGGCAAGCTGGCCGACCTGCTCAAGAGCTTTAACCTGCTGTAATACTGCCATGATGAAGATTCTCGTTACCGGCATTTCCGGCCGCATGGGCCAGACGGTAAAGCAGGCCGTGGAGTTGAATGAAGCCACCGAAATGGCCGCCACCCACGATGTGGGGCAGGACATTGCTGCCGCCATGAGCGCCGCCGACTGTACCATCGACTTCTCCTTCCACGGTTTCACCCCGGAACTGCTGGCCACCGCCGTGGCCCAGGGCAAGCCCCTCGTCATCGGCACCACCGGTCACACCGATGAGGAACGCGCCGCCATTGCCGAAGCCGCAAAGCAGATTCCCATCGTATTCGCCTCCAACTATTCCGTGGGCGTGAACACCCTTTTCTGGCTCACCCGCAAGGCCACCCAGATTCTCAAGGATTACGATATCGAAATCATTGAGATGCACCACCACCACAAGCTCGATGCCCCCAGCGGCACCGCCCGTACCCTGGCCGAGGTGGTGTGCGAGGAAACCGGCATGGATTACAACAAGGACGTGATGCACGGCCGCGAAGGGCTCGTGGGTGCACGCCCGCAGCGCCAGATCGGTATGCACTCCATGCGCGGTGGCGATGTGGTGGGCGACCACACCGTCATGTATGCCACCGATGGCGAGCGCGTGGAGCTCACGCACAAGGCTTCCAGCCGCATGACCTTTGCCGGCGGCGCCGTGCGCGCTGCCCTCTGGCTGGCAGACAAGCCCGCCGGGCTCTACAACATGCAGGACGTGCTCGGCTTCACCAACTGATTCCCCCCATGGCTGCCGCTGCAACCATGCGCCGCTGTGTCTTTTCCCTGGGTTCCAACCTGGGGGACAGGCTGGCGCAGCTCGAATCCGCCTGCGATTACCTGGCCGATATTTTCGGCGGGCTGCGGCTTTCCCAGGTGTACGAAACCGAGCCGGTGGGTTGCCCGGAAGGCTCGCCTTGCTACCTGAACGCCTGCGTGGAGGTGGAAACCGGCATGCCCGCAGAGGAAATACTGCAGCTTTGCCTGCGTATTGAAGCTGAGCTGGGCCGCACCCGCAGCGGCGAATACGGCGAGGCGCGCACCTGCGATATCGATCTCATCTGCTGCGGCAGCGAAACCTGCCAGTCCGCCACCCTCACCCTGCCCCACCCCCGGGCGCACGAACGGGAATTTGTGCTGCGCCCGCTGTGCGACATCGACCCGCAGCTCATTCTGCCGGGGCAGGCCCAGACCGCTGCCCAGCTGCTTGCAGCCCTGCCAGCCGGACCTGCCGTAACACCCTACCCGCTTTGATTATTTCTCCCATGACCACGAGTGAAAAAATTGCCGGCATTCAGGCAAAGATGGGCAAAACAGCTATCGCCCAGCTCACCGCCTACGATTACCCCACCGCCCGCATGCTGGATGAAGCCGGCATTGATATGATTCTGGTGGGCGATTCCCTGGGCATGACCATGCTGGGATACCCGGACACCACCCATGTAACCCTGGCGCACATGCTGCACCACGGCGAGTGCGTGGCGCGCGCGGCTAAGAATGCGCTGGTGGTTCTGGACATGCCCATCCATACCTTCGACACCCCCGAACAGGCCGTCGAAAATGCCCGTAAGCTCATGGAAACCGGCGTAGATGCCGTGAAACTGGAAGGCGGCGCAGCCAAGGAAGCAGAAATCCGCGCCATTGTGCAGGCTGGCATTCCGGTGCAGGCGCACATCGGCCTGCTGCCCCAGAAAGTCAAGGAAGAGGGCGGTTACAAGATGAAAGGAAAGACTGATGAGGAAGCTGCCCTGCTCATGGCTGATTTGGAGGCCGTAGTGCGCGCCGGGGCCTTCAGCGTTGTCATCGAATGCACGCGCCACAGCGTGGCAGCGCAGCTCACCGCCGCCAGCCCCATTCCCACCATCGGCATCGGTTCCGGCCACGGCACCTGCCATGGCGAAGTAAGCGTGTTCCATGACCTGGTGGGCGGATTTCCCTGGTTCATTCCCAGCTTTGTGCAGCCCAAGGCCAACATTGCAGCCGATATCATCCGCGGCGTGACCGAGTGGAAAAACGAGCTCAAAGCGCCGCAGGGCTGAATTTGCAAGCGCCCCTCGACAAATGGGACTTTGTCGAGCTTTCAGAAGCTCGCGAACGGCCTGTTGACGAGAGTCCTTCACAAGAGCCGTTTGATGCGGCGGCAGACGTCCTCTACGTTGGAACGGCTGTTGAATGCGGAAATACGGAAGAAGCCTTCTCCATGCGCCCCGAAGCCGGCGCCCGGAGTTACGACCACTAGCGCTTCGCGGAGCATTTTATCGAAGAAATCCCAGCTATTCCAGCCCTCCGGGGTCTGTACCCAGATGTAGGGGGCATTGACGCCACCCCACACCCGCAGCCCGGCAGCCATGCAGGTGGAGCGAAGAAGCGCGGCATTGCCGAGGTAATAATCAATGAGTGCTCTGGTCTGCTCCTGGCCTTCGGCGGTAAAGAGAGCGGCTGCCCCGCATTGGACGATGTAGCTGGCGCCGTTGAACTTGGTGCCGGTGCGGCGCTTCCAGAGCGCGGAGACGGAGACATGGTTCCCCGCGGCATCGCGGCCCATGAGCTCCTTTGGTATCACAACATACCCGCAGCGCACGCCGGTGAACCCGCCCTGCTTGGAGAACGAGCGGAACTCGATGGCGCACTGCCGGGCTCCGGGGATAGCGTAGATGGAGGAGGGTATGCCTTCATCGGTGATAAAGGCCTCGTAGGCGCCGTCATATAACAGGATGCTATCGTTTGCCAGCGCATAGTCCACCCACTCCTTCAGTTGCTCATATGTGGCGACTGCCCCTGTGGGATTATTCGGAAAGCAAAGATAGATAAGGTCGGTATGCTGTGCGGGGATACGGGGCACAAAATCATTCTCCGGGGTGCACGGCAGATACACCAGCCCCTCGTAGGATCCGTCCGGACGGACGCAGCCGGTGTTGCCTGTCATCACGTTGGTGTCCACATACACCGGGTAGACCGGGTCCGGGATGGCGATGGTGTTATTGTGTGCAAAGATATCCAGTATGTTGCCGGTATCACACTTTGCCCCGTCAGATACAAAGATTTCATCGGCTTCCACTTCAATACCGCGTTGTTTGTAGGAGACTTTCGCAATGGCTTCGCGCAGCCATGCGTACCCCTGTTCCGGCCCGTATCCGTGGAACGTTTCGCGCTTGCTCTGGTCATTCACGGCTTTGTGCATGGCATCAATGGTGGCTTGGGGGAGCGGCTCTGTCACATCGCCAATGCCGCAGCGGATGATGTGGGGTGCTTTCTCCGGATTGGCTGCGGCAAATGCTGCTACGCGGCGCCCGATTTCCGGGAACAGGTACCCGCTTTGAAGTTTGAGAAAATGTTGGTTTATGTTGGCCATGATATAAATGTTGGGTTGATGATGAAAAAACGGATTGCAGTTATCACGAAGGAACGGAGATTTCTCCACGGAAGACAATGGTTGCCGGCCCCGTGAGGGTAACATCGGAGAATTCCGTGCTCCCGATGCGGGTAAACGCTACCGAGAGGGTATCCCCCCCGGCCGCGTCCACCTTGATGGGGCTTGCGGCTCTGGTAAGGGCGGCGTGCAGCAGGGCTGTAGCCGTGATTCCTGTGCCGCAGGCCAGAGTTTCTCCCTCAACTCCGCGTTCATAGGTGCGCAGCCTGAGGTGCCGGTCAGACAGCACCGTTGCAAAGTCCGCATTGGTGCCGGCCGGTGCAAAGGTGCGGTGATAGCGCAGGTAGGCACCCAGCGTGATCAAATCGATGTTTTCCACATCGGGCAGGAATACAACGGCATGCGGCACCCCGGTGTTCAGAAAATGAACCGGCGCGGGAATAATGTTATCCGCCGGCAGGATGTTGAGCTTCAGACTATTCGGCTCTGTCAGGCGGATGGTGACATCCTCATCAGGGTTCACTTGCCCCCGGACTATGCCTGCCATGGTTTCGAAGCAAAGAGTCGTTGTTTTTCCTCCTGATAAATGGCATGCGAATGCCGTGAAACAGCGGGCTCCGTTGCCGCACATTTCGGCTTCCCCGCCATCTGCATTATAATACCGCATGCGCACATCTGCCTTAATTTGAGGCGGCTCGATGGCGATGAGCCCATCTGCCCCGATGCCGAAACGTCGGTTGCACAGCCGGGCAATGTTTTCCCTTGTCAGGATGTGACTGAGGGCGAGGTCGCGGTTATCGACCATGACGAAGTCATTTCCGGCTCCGGTCATTTTGTAGAACGGAATAATCATTGTTGGCTTGTGGTTGGTGTTTCATTCTGCTTGCTGCCCGTGGGGATGAGGTGTCTGTGGTATTCCTGAAGGCTGTATACCTCATACCGTCCAAACGCCATTTTTTCCTCTAATCCGCCGATAGCAGCCACGGCGCCGGAGACCGTTGTCGTGATGGGGATTCCGGCGGCCACCGCCTGCGAGCGCATCTGGGTTTCATCCAGCATGGGGGTGGCTCCTGATTCGGAGGTGTTGATGATCCAGTTGATTTCTCTATCCCGAATCAAATCCAGTACGTTGGGCCGCCCCCGGGATATACGATAGACCGCTCTGGTCTTGATACCGGCATTGTACAGCATGGTTGAGGTGCCGATGGTTGCGTAAATCGTAAAACCATAGCGTTGGAGCGTGGCGGCGAGCGGTACAAACAATTCCTTGTCGCTATCCCTGACGGACATGAAGACGCTGCCGGAGTCCGGTAATTCAGTTCCGGCGGCCATCTGGCTTTTGAGATAAGCCAGCCCCCAATCCCTGTCGATGCTCATGACTTCACCGGTCGACTTCATTTCCGGGCTCAGCGTCACATCTGCCCCGGGGAATTTGATGAAGGGAAATACGGCCTCTTTGACGGCATAATAGGGGAGTTTTACCTCATCTGTGAACCCCTGTTGTGCTAATTTGACGCCGACCATGCACATGGCTGCCAGCCCGGCCAGAGACTTGCCTATCGCCTTGCTCACAAAGGGAACAGTGCGCGAGGCCCTGGGGTTCACTTCAATCATGTAGAGCTCTCCGTCTTTGACGGCCAGCTGCATATTCATCAATCCGCAAATATGCAGAGCCTTCGAGAAAGCATGAGCAAAGGAGCGTACCTTGTCCTGCAGTTCCGGCGAGAGGGTGACAGGTGGCAGCACAGAGGCTGAATCCCCCGAGTGAATACCGGCCGGTTCCACATGTTCCAGAATCCCGCCGATGACGGTGACTTCTCCATCCGATACGCAATCAACGTCCAGCTCTACGGCGTTTTCCAGAAAGCGGTCTATCAGAATGGGGGTGCCCTCTGACACGATGGCCGCTTGCTCCACAAAGTAACGGAGCTCCGATTCCTTGTAGACAATCACCATGCCGCGACCGCCCAGTACATACGATGGACGAACGAGCACCGGGTAACCGATGCCCCGAGCCACGCTCAACGCCTCATCTACTGTGCAGGCAATGCCGTTGTCGGGCTGTCGGATACCGATTTCTTTTGCCAGATTACGGAAATAGTCTCTATCTTCTGCTAGGGCGATGTGTTCCGGTGAGGTGCCTATGATGTTTACCCCGGCATCTTTGAGTTGTTGCGCGAGGTTTAATGGAGTCTGTCCGCCGAATTGAACGATTGCACCGCAGCATTGTTCGCGCTTGTAAATGGGCAGCAAATCTTCGAGGGTCAATGGTTCAAAATAAAGCTTGTCAGAAGTGTCGTAGTCTGTTGAAACGGTTTCGGGGTTGGAATTCACCATGACTACTTCATAGCCGGCCTGCCGCAGAGCCGCAGCCGCCTGGCAGCAGCAGTAATCAAACTCAATGCCTTGCCCGATGCGGTTGGGACCGCCACCGATTATCATGATGCTTTTCTTCCCGGGGGATACGCGTGGCGCTTCCCCCTGCGTGTTGTATGTGCTGTAGTAATAGGGGGTGAGAGCCTCAAACTCTCCGGCACAGGTGTCCACGGCTGCATATCCCGGCTGCAGGTTGATGCGCTTGCGGGCTGATTGCACATCCAGCTCGCTGCAATTCAGCAGGTGAGCAATCTGCCTGTCACTGTATCCGAGCTCCTTGGCCTGGCGGAAAAGCGGAATATCTGCCTCTAATCCGGACAATGTGCCTGCCGATACCAATTCATCCTCAAAAGCGGCAAGCTCTGCAAGATGCCGCAGGAAATAAGAATCAATCCCGGTAAGTTCCTGAACGCGTTGCACAGACCAGCCCCGGCGGAATGCCGCCCGAATGTAGAAAAGCCGCCCATCATTCGGTCGGGTTAATTCGGCCTGCAACTGAACGTCCGAAGCCTGTTCAAAGGGGGTGTCCTTACCATCTGCGCCGAATCCGAAACGGCCTGTTTCCAATGAGCGTAAGGCTTTTTGCAGACTCTGCTTCAGGTTACGCCCTATGGCCATTGCCTCTCCCACGGATTTCATCTGAGTGCCGAGAGAGCTGTCTGCGTTGGGGAACTTCTCGAAAGTGAATCTCGGGATTTTGGTGACAACGTAATCAAGCGCCGGTTCAAAGCAGGAAGGGGTGTGGCCTGTTATATCATTTTTCAGTTCCGGTAAGTTATAACCAACTGCTAGCAAGGCGGCAATTTTGGCAATGGGGAATCCCGTGGCCTTGCTGGCAAGCGCACTCGAGCGGCTTACTCGCGGATTCATTTCAATAATGATTCGCCGCCCGGTCTCCGGATGCACAGCCCATTGCACGTTAGAACCACCGGTCTGTACGCCAATGGCTTTTAACACGCGCAGCGAATCATCGCGCATGGCCTGATACTCTGCATCGGAAAGAGTCTGAATGGGAGCAATGGTAATCGAGTCGCCCGTGTGGACCCCCATCGGATCCAGATTTTCGATTGAGCAGACAATCACACTATTTCCCGCGCTATCCGTCATGACTTCCATCTCAAACTCCTTCCAGCCCAACAGAGATTCTTCGATGAGTACCTCGCTGTTCAGGCTGGCTGCCAATCCCCGGCGCACAATGTCCGAAAACTCCTCCGGCGTGTGAGCAATGCCGCCGCCAGTGCCGCCCAGGGTGAAGCCGGGGCGTATGATGAGCGGCCATCTCCCGATGGTGCCGGCTACGGCTTCGGCTTCCGGCAGAGTATGGGCCGTTCCGGAGCGGGGCATGTCCAGCCCGAGCCCGCTCATCGTTTCCTTGAAAAGCTGCCTGTCTTCCGCTCGGCGTATTGCCGCAGCCGAAGCACCAATGAGCTCCACGTTGTAGCGTTTCAATATGCCGCTTTCTTCCAGCTCCATGGCCAGATTGAGCGCCGTCTGCCCGCCAAGTGTCGGCAAAAGAGCATCCGGCCTCTCTCTCCGTATGATTTCATGTACAATACCGGCGGTCAACGGCTCGATGTATGTTCTGTCTGCCATGTCCGGGTCAGTCATGATGGTAGCCGGATTGGAATTAATCAGCACAACCTCATAGCCTTCCTGCCTCAGCGCCTTACATGCCTGAGTGCCGGAGTAATCGAACTCACACCCCTGGCCGATGATGATGGGGCCGGAACCTATGAGTAGAATCTTGTGAATATCAGTTCGTCTGGGCATAAGAATGAATAGTTAATATTGCGAGGAAATGACAAAATTGGGGAAGGGGAAGTAGGGATGCGGCATCTGCACGATGTCCTGTTTGAAGCGATTTAGGCGGTAAAGGTTCTGCACTTTTCTTCTGAACTCCGCACTGCCTGCGTTGAGTCGAATAAGTCGGTCGAGTTCGGCATAAGTAAACCCGAGCCGCTCTTCATCCGTGCTTTGCTGTAAGCCGTCAGTCGGTGTTTTGTGAACAATGTGAGCAGGCAGGCCAAGCCAATCTCCCAGAGCCTTGACCTCGGTGACCGTCAGGCCTTGGATGGGAGCGTAACAACCGGCATTGTCGCCGAATTGGGTAGCGTAGCCCACGATATCTTCTGATAAATTGGAGGTGTTGATGACAAAGGCTGCGGGCTCGCACTGGGCTATGGCAAAGAGGGTTGCCATACGCAACCTTGCCGGCAGATTGATGCAGCAGACCTCACTTATGTTACACCGGGGTGTAAGTTCGCTCAGTAGGGCTTCGAAGCATGGGTTGATATTGACTTCCATACTGCGAATGCCCAGCCGTTCCACAACTTCCCGAGCATCGCGGATGTCACTTTGCATGCCATTGGGCAGCAGAACTCCCAGCACGTGTTCTGCACCGAAAATCCGCGCCAGCAGTGCTGCCACAACGGCGGAATCTTTGCCGCCGCTTATACCGACAACAAACTGCTTAGCCTCAACTTCTGCCGACCAGTGTCGCAGATGAGCTTCAATATGCAGAAATGCGGCCTGTGCATTAAAATGATATGTAGACGTGTTCATGAGTTTTCAATCAACGTTCGAAAGGTGCGGAAGAGGGTGCCTGCATCGTGCGGTCCGGGGGCGGCCTCCGGGTGGAACTGCACGCTGAAAGCCGGTTCCGTTCGGTGGCGTATGCCCTCGATGCTGTTATCATTGAGGTTAATATGTGTGAGTTCCAGACAGGATGGTAAATCCCGCAAGGCAAAATTATGATTCTGGCTGGTGATGTCCACCTGACCGCTCTGTATATTCAGCACCGGATGATTGCAGCCGTGGTGACCGAAGGTAAGTCGGTGGCATGTTGCACCGCATGCAAGCCCCAGCAGTTGATGCCCCAGACAGATTCCCATTATGGGGACTCGCCCCAGCAATTCGCGGACTGTCTGCTGCGCGTAGCCCAAGGCAGAGGGATCTGCCGGGCCGTTGGAGAGGAAAACACCATCCGGCCGCATGCGCAAAACCTCTGCTGCGGAAGTATGTGCCGGGACTACCAGCACCTGCATATCATGCCGTTGCAGGCTCCTCAGGATATTGTATTTGATGCCGAAATCGTACGCCACAATTCTGTATTTGCCCTGCGGATTTATCTCGTATGCTGCCGGAGTGGTCACGCGCGAAGCATAATCCTGCCCATCCAGTCCTTCCCAGGCCGCAGCATGCTCAATCGCGGTGGCTTCATCCATAGGAATTTCGCTGACATGAAGATAGGCCCGCTGGGTGCCGTGCGAGCGCAGGTGCAGGGTAAGAGCGCGTGTATCCACCCCGGCAATGGCGGGTATACCATGGCGGAGCAGATAGGTTCCCAGCGCTTCTTCTGACCTGAAGTTGGCAGGCGGATTCAGTTCCTGCACGACGAGCCCGTTCAGAAAACAGCCCCGGGACTCGGCATCCTGCGCCGCGCAGCCGTAATTTCCGATTTCCGGTGAAGTGAGGGTCACAATCTGCCCGGCGTAGGATGGGTCGGTTACGATTTCCTGATATCCGGTCATGCCGGTGTTAAAGACCACTTCTCCCGGTTTATCCACCGGGGCACCCACTGAGTAACCTCTGAACACCGTGCCATCTGCCAGAGCCAGGAAGGCACGCCGTTCCCTCTTTTCTTTCCATCTGTATTCCATATCAATAGGTTCGTTCATTCTTATTCTCTACAAAGTTCACCAGAGCCCGATTGGCTACCCGGTACCCGCCCGGTGTGGGATATCGCCCCGTAAAGTACCAGTCACCGCTGTGGTGCGGGCAGCATTCCCGCAGCGCGTCGCAGCTCTGAAACACCACCTGCACCTCGGCCCGCATTTCTTCCGGAGTGAGGAGCCGGGCAATCTCTGCAATCAATTCCTCATCCGGAATGGCGGCATAAACCATAGCCAGGCAATTGATACAGCTCTGCTTTTGCTGCAATTGCCCACGGGCGCAGTCGTAGGCACGCATGAGCGTCTGCGTATCATTTTTCTTCCGCAGAAGGGATACCGCTGCCCGGAACGCAATCAATTCACCGGCGGTGGACATGTCGATACCATAGCAATCCGGGTACTTGATGGGGGGCGCCATACTGGCAACGATGATTTTAACCGGGTCCAGGCGGTCAAGCATGGGGAGGATGGCGTCCCGCATGGTGTTGCCGCGCACGATGGAATCATCCAATACCACCAGCGTGTCTTCTCCCGGTTGCACCAGGCCGTAGGTCAGGTCATACACATGCCGGTACAAATCGCGGCGACTGGCGGCATCTGCAATGAAGGTGCGCAACTTGGCATCCTTGACGGCAATCTGTCCGGAGCGCATACAGGTGCCACGCTCGGCAGCCAGGCGCATGAGTTCCTCCTGCAGCCCGAAAAAGCCGACTCTGGCAGAGTTGGGGATATAGCTGAAGAAGGTATGAGCCAGATCATCCCTGACAGCCTGCAACAGTTGCGGCATGAGGTGGCGCCCCAGATTGCGGCGCTCCCGGTGAATGTCCGCATCATTCGGGCGCGAGAAATAGATGCGCTCAAAGACACAGCCGCGGGGCTCGGCTTCGGGCAGACAGTCGGTGACTTCCAGCTGCCCATCCGCAGTCATCACAACGGCTTTCCCGGCGGGCAGTTCCATCACCTCCCCGGTCGTGCAGTTGAAGGCCGCCTGTATTGCCGGGCGCTCACTGGCGACCACAAACACCTCATCATCGAAATAATAATACCCGGGGCGGATACCGTGCGCATCGCGAATGGCAAAGACGGTTCCAGAACCGGTCATGCCGCAGAGCGTGAATGCTCCATCCAAGGGCTGCAGAGCAGCCCGCAGCACCCCGGAAAGGTTGACCATTCCGGGGGTGCGGGACTCCTCGCGGTCCAAGTAGTGCGCTATGGTCTGCAACAACAGATACCCATCTGCATGACTCGCCGGGTGATGCCCGGTGGCCAGGAAGCGCTCATACATTTCTGTATTAGTCGTCAGATTGAAATTCCCGGCCAGCAGGAGCATGCGGCCCAGCTGCGTCGATTCATGCACAAAGGGATAACAGCAACTCACATCGTTACGCCCGAAGGTCGCATAGCGCAGGTGCCCCAGAAGCAGCTCACTGTGGAATCGAGCCCCGTCGCCAACCTGCCGCAGAGCATCCGCCAGCGGATTATCGGCGGCCGAGCGCACCAGCTGATACGCTGGGAGGCCCGCTTCGGGGTGGAGATGCAGCGCCGCTATCCCCGCACCGTCCTGACCGCGATTGTGCTGCTTTTCGAGCAGAAGGATGAGGCGGCTGAGACCGTAATTCTCTATACCATATTTCCTTTTGTAGTAAGAGCGGTCTTTTCTCAGGCGCACCATGGCCACGGCACATTCATGTTTTAAGGCGTCAGACATAAGTCGATAAAGCGCTAATCAGTAGATGAAGAGCATTTCATGGTATTTCGGCAGCGGCCAGTTTTCATCGGCCACCTTCGCCTCCAGTTCATCTGCTACGCGGCGCAGATTCTGCATGGCCGCCAGTATTTCCTCGTGCAAGCCGCCCAGCGCGACACGCAGTTTATCGCAGTGCTGCTGCAGGCTATCCAGCCCCTCGCCCAGAACAGCAGCCTGAGAGCGCAGGGCTTCGAGCCCGGAGCTTACGCCGGTCTCCCGCGCCAGTTTCAGGCTGTTCAGCACCGTGAGATACTGCTGCTGAACCCCCGGAATAATCTGGCTGGTCGCCATTTCCAGCGCCGTTCTGCCTTCGATTCGTATCTTACGGTGGTAATCTTCCAACCCCACCTCGAAGCGGGATTCCAGTTCGCGGCGGCTGAAAACCCGGTATTTCTCAAATAACTGCACATTTTCCGGGCTGGTCAGGCACTTGAGCGATTCCATCGTGGTGCGGGTATGCGGCAGGCCGCGGCGTGCTGCTTCCTCCAGCCAGCTCTGTGTGTAGCCGTCACCATTGAAAATAACGCGCTTGTGTGCCTTCAGAATGGCTTGCAGGTGGCTCTGCAGCTTCTCATGGAAATCCGCAGCCTTCACGCCGGAAAGGAAATCGGACATGCGGTCAAAGGCTTCTGCCACAATCACATTGAGAATGATATTTGCACCGGAACAGGATTGACTTGAACCCGGCGCGCGGAACTCAAACTTGTTGCCGGTGAAGGCGAAGGGGCTGGTGCGGTTGCGGTCGGTGGCATCGCGAGGGAGAGGCGGCAGCGTATCCACTCCGACCTTCATGGGCGCAATATCGGCGGCATCCTGCACGCAGCCTTGCTCCAACTGCTCCAGGATGGCTTCCAGTTGGTCGCCCAGATACACGGAGATAATGGCCGGAGGCGCTTCATTGGCACCGAGCCGGTGGTCATTGCCGGCTCCGCTTACGGCGCTCCTGAGCAAATCAGCATGCAGGTCAACGGCTTCGATGATGGCGCACAGCACCGTCAGGAAGATAGCATCGTCCTGCGGATTGCTGCCGGGATTGAGCAAATTTCTGCCTTCGTAATTGATGCTCCAGTTGTTGTGCTTGCCGGAGCCATTCACCCCGGCAAAGGGCTTCTCATGCAGCAGGCAGACAAAACCGTGCTTCTCTGCCGTCTGCCGCAGTATTTCCATCACCAGCATATTGTGGTCGCAGGCTAGGTTCACCTCCTCAAAGACGGGAGCCAGCTCAAATTGCGCCGGTGCCACTTCGTTGTGGCGGGTCTTGGCCGGAATGCCCAGCTTCCAGAGGGTCTGCTCCACATCGCTCATAAAGTTGAGCACGCGCGGACGGATGGCGCCGAAATAGTGGTCTTCCAGCTGCTGGTGCTTGGCGGGCGGCGCGCCGAACAGGGTCCTGCCGGTCTGGATGAGGTCCGGCCTCAGCAGAAAAAAGTGCTTGTCGATCAGGAAATACTCCTGCTCCACGCCCAGCGTGACAGTCACCTTGCCATTGCCGGAGCACCCGAAGCACTTCATCAGGCGCCGGGTGGCGGCGGAAAGAGCCTGAATGGAGCGCAGCAGCGGTGTCTTCTTGTCCAGGGCCTCACCGGTATAACTGCAGAAGGCCGTGGGAATACAGAGGGTTGCCCCATTGTCATGCCGCTTGATAAAGGCCGGACTGGTCGGGTCCCAGGCCGTGTAACCACGCGCTTCGAACGTGGAGCGGAGGCCACCGGAGGGAAAGCTGGAAGCATCCGGCTCGCCTATGATGAGGTTCTTGCCGGAAAACGCAAACAAGGCCTTGCTGCCGCTTGGCTCCAGAAAAGAATCATGCTTCTCTGCCGTGCCGCCGGTGAGCGGCTGAAACCAGTGGGTATAGCTGGTGGCGCCCCTGGCCACGGCCCATTCCTTCATGGCGTGTGCCACATCTCCGGCAATCTCAGGGTTCAGCGGCTTACCCTTCTCAATGGTCTGTAATAATTTGCTGCACGTTTCCTTGGGCAGGTAGTCGCGCATGACCTCGGCGTTGAACACGTCGCAGCCATAATCGGCTATGCCGGTTTGTACCGCCTCCGGGACAATCGGGCTCTTCGATGTGGATATGTCTCTTACTGCGTTCTTGCGATTGAGATTTCTCATGGTTTCTTCCTTTGTTTTATCGAGCCGGTGGCTCTACTTTTTACTCCTGCAAATACCGTGCCAACTTTTCAACGCATCCCAAAAATTGCCACTTTACGGCGGCTCGGGACTGAAATCCCGGCTTCGACACGCTTTCTCAACGCCCCGTGACAGGTAAAAAATGTAAAATTCAGGTGGATGGTTTTACAAAATTGTAACAGGCAGTGCGTTCAACAAGCGTAGAAACGCCGGGATCAGCCACGCATCTCGATAAATTGGTGTTTGTTGTTCTCGAAGCACGGCTACCATTTTTCTGTGCTCATTGCTCAAATTCTAAGCTATGACAGCCCGGATTCCAAAGTTGGCACGTTTTTTGCAGGAGAAAAAGAGTAGAGATTCATTATACCGTTTGTATGAAGACGCAGTTATACGTACCGGAAGACAAGGGGCTTTATCAGGCCCGGTTTGAGCATGATGCCTGTGGAGTCGGGCTGGTGACCAAC
>JAFNWZ010000131.1 GCA_017379255.1 Akkermansia sp.
CCGGTGACCTATGCCCTGGCACTGGCCCTTGTGCGCCACATGACCCCGGAAGGCTTTTCCCGGCTGGAGCAGATGGCGGCTACCCATGCGGATGCCTGCTTTATACTGGGGGTGGCTTATGAAAAGGCATTTCTGGGCGGCTCCCGGGAGAAGGGAGCATACCAGGTGCCGGATCTGGAAAAGGCAGCCTATTGGTATGGCAAGGCCCGTGCGATGAATTCTGCTGTGGGCACACGCCATTATGGCAGGCTTGCATACCACTTTGGTCTGATGCACCACACCGCTGATGCCGGGAGTGCGGTTTACTGGTTCCGCGAAGCCGCTGAGTGCAACCACGCCGATGCCCAATGCGCCCTGGGTGTCTGCTATGCTGCTGGTACAGGGGTAGAGAAAAATCTGGAAAAAGCCGTAGAATGGTATCACCGCTCGGCAGAGCAAGGCTATGTGGATGCCCAGTACAACCTCGGGCTGTGTTATCTGCTGGGCGAGGGGGCCGCGGTGGATGAAGCCGCCTCTGCCCGATGGTTCCGCAAAGCTGCGGAACAGGGGGATGCCCCCTCGCAGTATCTCCTCGGGCGGGCCTGTGAACAGGGACTGGGATTCCCCGCCCGGCATGATGAAGCCGCCCAGTGGTATCGCCTGGCCGCAGAGCAGGGGCACCCCGAAGCCCAGCTGGCTCTGGCTGCATGCTTTGAACAAGGCCTGGGCGTTGACCGTAACCCCGCCGCCGCCCGGTATTGGCGCCGTCGCGCCGCTGAAAATTCACAAACTACTATACCTGAATCATGAAAGTACTCCATATTCTGCTCCCGCTCCTTCTGGTGTCCTGCTCGCTGCTGCGCCCGGTTTCCAAGCCCTATTTCAATGACGACTGCGGTGAAGGCCGCATCGGCTACTGCATCAACGGTCGCGATGACCGCCGCTGGCATGCCGCTGTGGCCGCCTCGCATGACATGCAGCTGCAGGCTGCCACCAAAGCCCAGGTGGAACGCGATTTCGGCCCTATGCATGTCACCCTCCAAGGGGAGGACGGCACCGAATCCTTCGTGTATTTTTACTTTGACCACCCGAAGAACACCATTGAGTACACCCACGCCCTGCGGTTCGACTTTACCCCGGCAGGTCGGGTCTCCCGCGCCGAGGTGGTGCTGATGGCTGACCCCTCACTGGTGGAACCGCATTGATTCTGTTTTTAATATAAAGCAGGCGGGCTGGAGGCAATTCCCCAGCCCGCCTGTGTTTGTTTTGGAAAAATGCCCCTTACCAGCATTCCAGATCGTTGGCAATGTCGGGCATCTTATCCTTGGTGAATACCGGGTCGGTGATGCCGGCTCGCTTCTGGGCGCGGTAGTCTTCCAGCAGGCGGAAGGCGTATTTACCCAGCAGCACAATGGCGATGAGGTTGCAGATGGTCATGAGCCCCATGAAAAGGTCTGCCAGGTTCCATACCGTACTCAGGCTGGCTACGGAACCGAACAGCACCATGGCCGCCACGATGATGCGGTAGGTGGTGAGCACCCAGGGCTTCTTGCTGAGGTACTGCACGTTGGCCTCGCCGTAATAGTAGTTGCCCAGCACGCTGCTGTACGCAAAGAAGAAGATGGCAATGGCCACGGCAATGTTACCCCAGGGGCCGATCTGCTGGCTGAGTGCCGCCTGCGTCAGCTTGATGCCGCTCACATCGCTTCCGGCGGGGATGCCGCCTACCAGGATGATGAACGCCGTGCAGGAGCAGATGATGAGGGTATCACTGAACACGCTGATGGCCTGCACCTTACCCTGTTTCACCGGGTGGGAGACATCGGCCGTGGCGGCTACGTTGGGGGCGGAGCCCATGCCGGCCTCATTGCTGTACAGGCCGCGGCGGATGCCCTGCTGGATGGCTGCACCCAGACCACCGGCAAGCCCCTGTTCCCAGCCGAAGGCGTGGGAGATGATGAGGTTGAGCACGTGGGGGATTTCGGTGATGTTGATAAGGATGACCACCAGCGCCAGGGCAATGTAGCCCAGTGCCATGAAGGGAACGATGACGCTGCTCACCTTGGCAATGCTCTGGATGCCACCGAAGATGATGACCAGGGTGAGCAGGGTGAGCACGGTGCCCATGTACGAAGGCTGAATGGCGAAGGCTTCCTCGAATGCCTGGCAGATGGTGTTGCTCTGCAGCGAGTTGAAGGCAAATCCGAAGGTGAGGATGAGCAGGATGGAGAAGATGGTGCCCATCCAGGGCTTCTTAAGACCCTTGCTCATGTAGTAGGCCGGACCGCCGATGAAGGAGGATTCGCCCTTGATTTTATACAGCTGGGCCAGGGTGGATTCTACAAAGGCGCTGCTGGCTCCCAGGAAGGCGATGAGCCACATCCAGAACACGGCACCAGGCCCGCCCAGCGCAATGGCTACTGCCACACCGGCCAGGTTGCCTGTGCCCACGCGGCTGGCAATGGAAATGGCGAAGGCCTGGAAAGAAGAAATACGCTCCACTCCTTCCTCCCGCTCTTCGTGCGTGCAGTTGCGGAACATCACCGGAAGATCGCGCAGCATGGTCAGCTGCACAAATTTGCAGCGCAGCGTGAACCAGATGGCGCAGCCAATCAGCATGGCTACCAGCACATAGGTCCATAAAATTCCGTTGGCCCAGTCGATAAATTGTGTAAGGAATTCCATAAGCGAGTTCAGTAAGACGCGGTGACTATACCAGAAAAATTTTGAAAATCAAGCATTTAATGCCGTTCACCTGCCGGCGTGCACATGTGTCCCAACGTTTCATTAGGACTGCTTTCAAAAGCTAATTGACAATACGCTGCTAAATTGTTTAGCGGCGAGCGTCCTGTCACGGCGTAGCTTTAGCGAAGGCGGAAGCGAGCGGAATTCATAGCCCACGGCAGTGGGCGACAGATGTTAGGCAGGTGCAAGCGTGCGTTAGC
>JAFNWZ010000132.1 GCA_017379255.1 Akkermansia sp.
CGCCGAAACATCCTCAATGAGCACACCCTCCGGGCTGGTGTAGGAAAGCAGCGCACCATCGGCCAGCGAAAAACGCCAGGCCGCGCCCGAAGACTCCTGCCAGCGCAAGGAAGCCGGAACTGAACCCTCCGCAGGCAGCAGCGAAGCCACACCCAGCCCCGCCGTATCCACACCCACCGGGGCAATCGAACCATCGGTATAATACCGCAGCGCCACCACACGGTTGCCACGCTGCACCTCCAGCCTGCAGCCGGGCTGCACCCCGTCCTCCGGCAGCACCAGGCGCGCCGCCATGGGGTGATTGAACAACAAAGCCGCCGGAGACGCCAGCGCAGCAGAAAGCTCCTTTGCCTGCAGCACCACCTTGCCACCCAGCGACGTCCCCATACCGCGCAGCGCGCCCACATTGCAGGACCAGAAAAGCGAATCCTCCGTCACCGTGGCCGAAACCTCAGTCCCTGCGGAAGAAGAGGCCGAAGATGCCGCCCCGCTACGCGCCCCGGGCACACCGCCATCCATCGAACAGGTCGAACCACCGCAGCCGCAGGGCTCTTCCTCCTTCCTGCCGCCATCCTCCAGAGCCACCACGCGGTAGGAATACTCGCAGACCAGCTTATTGTTACTGGCATCGGCCATCTCGATATTCTCATAATGAAACTCTAGCACATGCGCACCCGAAGCCACCACCGCTGAAGCCGTCTCCGCCGGCCAGGTGGGATGCCCGCCGTAGATACCGGCAGACTCACGGGAGCTGGTCATATCCAGAATGCGCTTGCCATCCACCGTGACAAATCCCCAGTCCTCCACGCGGAAGGTGGCCGAGATGCGCGCCAGGATGGGGCGAGGATTCCCCTCCGCATCCACCCCGAAGGGGACAGAAACAGGAATCGTCACCTTATCCTGCAGGGCATGGGTAGGAGGCGACTGGTTGCGGTTGCCCGAGCCGGAGGCAATGACCTCCCCCGCCTGAACAGAGGCAGCAGCGCGGGAAGCACGGGAAGAAACAGGGGCGATTTCGCTCATAGGAGCGAACCAATGGTTATATGTAGGGCCAGTTGTGGTCATGGTAAATAAAGCGGCACTTGCCGCATCCGTATGAATAGCACCCAGCCGGGAAAAGCACAACAAAATAACACAACCCGGTTGCGCTTTCCGCGCGGAAAGCGCAACCGGACTATGCTGTGAAACGTGTTCTACCTTGGGGATTTCATTGACTTTGCGGCAAGGGTCTTGTAGAATGCAGCGCGGATGAATACGGCATTTGTTCCAGAAGACTATTTTGCCCAATACGGGGTCGGGCAGATTTTCGGCGCCGGGGAGACCTGCGAAGTTGACCTGGGCTGCGGCGATGGCGGCTTTCTGCTGGCCATGGCCGAGCATTACCCGGAGACGCGATTCCTGGGGGTGGAGCGCCTGCTGGGGCGCATCCGCAAGGTGTGCAACGAGAGCGCCCGACGCGGGCTGAGCAACGTGCGCGGGTTGCGTGTGGAAAGCCGTTATTTCCTGGAATGGATGGTAGCCCCGGGCAGCATCAGCCGATTGCACTACCTCTTCCCCGACCCCTGGCCCAAGGAAAAACACCACAAGAACCGCCTGGTGCAGGATTCGTTCATCCCGGTGCTGCACCGCGCCCTGGCTCCTGGCGGCGAGGTGTTGTTCAAGACTGACCACGAGGAGTATTTCCAGTGGGTGTGCGAGCGCATGGACGCCAGCCCCCTGTTCCGCCGGGAGGAGTGGAATGCCCCGTTCTACCCGAAGACCGATTTCCAGAAACAATGGGAGGCCATGGGCAAACCCATCTTTGCCGCCCGCTATGTGAAGAACGATGAGCTTTGATTTACACAAGACCGACCCCAGCGGCGCACGACTGGGCACGCTGCACCTGCCGCATGGCGATGTGCAGACCCCGATTTTCATGCCCGTGGGCACGCAAGGCACGGTAAAGACCCTGCATCCGGAAGACCTCGAAGCGCTGGGAGCACAGATTATCCTGGGCAACACCTACCACCTGTGCCTGCGTCCGGGGGATGAAGCCATCCGCAACCTGGGCGGTCTGCACAGTTTCACCGGCTGGAACAAGCCGATGCTCACCGATTCCGGCGGCTTCCAGGTATGGAGTCTGGCGCGCCTGCGCAAGATTACCGAGGAAGGCGTACGCTTCTGCAACCATATCGACGGCTCGTACATGATGCTCAGCCCGGAGCGCAGCATGGAAATCCAGGCGAACCTGGGCAGCGATATTGCCATGCTGTTCGACGAATGCCCGCCCTACCCCTGCGACCGCAAGTATGCCGAAAAATCGCTGGGGCTCACCCTGCGCTGGGCCAAACGCTGCAAGGCATGGATTGATGAACACCAGCCCATGAGCGGCAACGGCCTGCAGAACCACTTCGGCATTGTGCAGGGCTCGGTATACGAGGACCTGCGCCGCGCCTGCGCCGAGGAACTGGCAGCCATGGATTTTGACGGCTACGCTATCGGCGGTGTGTCCGTGGGCGAACCGGAGCACGAGATGCTGCGCGCCATAGAGAACAGCACCCCCTACCTGCCCCAGAACAAGGCCCGCTACGCCATGGGCCTGGGCACCCCCACCCAGATTCTTGAAATGATTGAGCGCGGGGTAGACATGTTCGACTGCGTGATGCCCACCCGCCTGGCGCGCCACGGCATTGCCATGACCCCGGACGGCCCCATCCACATCAAGAACCAGCGCTGGAAGGACGACCCGAAGCCGCTCGACCCGGAGGGGCATCCGCACGTGACCCGCTTCTCCCGCGCCGCCCTGCGCCACTTCTTCCGCGCGGGCGAAATGCTGGCACTCCGCGTGCTCTCGTTCCAGAACCTTCACTTTTACCTGCGGCTCATGGCGCAAGCGAGAAGCGCCATTGCAGCCGGTGAATTCGCTGCTTTCAAGAGCAGCTTCATCTCGCGTTACCAAGCAAACGACATACAATGAACGCCATCTACATTGCCCAGGCAGCTGCCGGTCAGGAGGGTGATCCCCTCAACATGCTCATCACCTTTGGTCTCATCGGTGTTATCTTCTACTTCCTGCTCATCCGCCCCCAGCGCAAGCAGCAGAAGGAACTCAAGGAG
>JAFNWZ010000133.1 GCA_017379255.1 Akkermansia sp.
AGTTTGGTATCGGATGCTCCAACCAGAAGCTCTATTGCCTTGAAGTAGCATTTGCGCTTGATGTATAACCCCTTCAGGGTATTGAAGTGCTGTATTGCTGTGGAGGTGCCTGCCGAGTTGATCATCATCGGCATGATGCCCTTCTGCAGAAGATCCCTGTCAATCTTGCCGTATACCGAAGGGAGGTCAATCACCATTCCATCCCTCGGCATGGCAACGATAGTGCTGAAGGCATTGCGACATTTCTCTTCATCGAACATGTCGGGAGTCAGTATCCTTGATGCTTCCATAACCGACTCCGGCACTGCGACCATATCAGCCAAGACTTGTATCTCGGTAGATAGAGTGTCAGGCACTGGATACTGTTCTATGGTTGTCGTAGTGTATTTCATTTAGCGGGGTGCGGGGCAAAGCTTACCAGAACTACCGCGAAACGTCAAGCACATTTTTGTAAAAAAGTTTGAGATTTTTCTGCTCCCCTGCCCTAAGTGCCGTATTTTCGTACGGATTAGAGCGAAAAAATAATTTTAACGCAAGTTCGCCGTTTTGCCAAAGATGGCAAAAACCCCGCCTTTTTATGTAAGGCGAGGTTAGAAATTAACACAGGTTTCCAGAAAATTGCCGGGACTTACCATCGGAACACGGGACTCAAGTCCCGGGCTCCGACAGATTTTCCGCCACCAGGCTCTGCGCCGTGCTTATGACAGCGGTATGTTGTACAACCAGTCTTGCTTCTCCCACTTTTCACATTTTAGCAAGATAAAAATGGCAATTTCTCACATTTTGGCAAGATAATCTACATTATGGAGGGATGACACACCTCAACGCCCGGCCTTTTTTTAATTTCTCCGTCAATTCGCGGTATTTCCAAACAGAAAGGCAACGCGTTCCGCATTGTCCGCAAATTTTCGTCCGTATGCCTTCTCCACCGCAGCGTACAGCTTACGGTGGGCTTGCAGCAGTTCGTATGGCATGGTTTCGGGGTTGTACAGTGTTGCGAGGCTGCAATCATTGTATTGGCTACGTACATCCAGCACCTCCTGCGCCGCAGATTCTATCTTTTGCTTTTGCGAGAGCGGAACGCCTTCCGGCCAGTAGAATGTGTTATAGCAGAGGTCTCTCGTGTATCTATAATCACTTTTTAATCGACCGCAGACAACCTTCATCCACGCCATGTGCATGCGTGATGTTACCACGCCGCCTACTTCAAAAACCTGCCCGAACTGCAGCTGGAAATGGGTCACAGCACCCCCTCCCTGCTCCGCAGCCGGTATCTTAATCTGCCCCGTACGGCTCAGGCTGCCGATTTCTGGCGTCCCCAGCACATGAGAATAGACACGTGACGAAGCCATCACAACTTCCACGAGTGTCCCAGAGACGGCGTAAAATATTGAAAGATGAATCCGGATTTAAGGCAAGCCCCCGCGTATGAAGTATATTGTAATTTATTGGTCTATTCTGGCGCACGGAGTACGTGGGATTTTGAGCCCGTAGGGCGGTATAATCGTAGCCCAGGGTGGAGCCGCTGCGCGGCGGAACCCTGGGTAAATAGCAAATAACATCGGAACCCCGAGCATGGCGAGCGGGCGGCAGAAAGCGATGCTTTATGTTGAAGCTTAGCTTTCTGCCACCCTCTCACTTCGTTCGGGGTTCTAGTCATTTTTTTGTTTATCCAGGGGTTCCGCGACTCCGTCGCTCCTCCCCTGTCTAACCTCTTGCGCCCACTACCGTGGGCTATAAAATTCCGCTCGCTTCC
>JAFNWZ010000134.1 GCA_017379255.1 Akkermansia sp.
AGGCTCCGGCCATGGAGAATATGAACACGTTCTGTGTTGAAATGTTTGCCAATGAAACAGAGCTGCCCAGCGCTGGTATTCTCATGACAACGGCCATGGCAAACACACTGCAGAGCGATGGCACTTACCGCATGGCTCCACGCAAAGATGCTGATTTCGTGGTGAAGGGTAACGTTCGGAAAATTGCCCGCAGTTCCATGATTACCAATACGGAGGATACCTATATCAGTACCCAGATCGGGGTGCGGGTTGAGGTTGATTACCAGATTGTGGATATGAAGAACGGGCGTGTGCTGGTTTCTTCCCAGGCTTCTGAAGAAGGTAATTTCTTCAACGAGGTGGGAAGCACAGAATCCGCGTTTGAGTCGGCTATATCATATGCCACACGCCGTATCGCGGATGAGATTACAACAAATCTTGTTACTCGATGATAGAGTATCCAGTCAGTTTTGTCGGTCTGCCTATAGGAAACCGGGAAGATATTACCAGGCGGGCTCTTGCTGTGCTGGAATCTGTGGATTACGTGTGTTGCGAAGATACGCGTAATACTGGAATGCTCTTATCTCACTATGGTATTAAGAAGCCGCTTATCAGTTTGCATGAGCATAATGAAACACAGCGTGCTCCAGAGATTGCTGCGCGTGCTTCAGCTGGTGAAAGTTTCGCGGTGGTGACGGATGCCGGCATGCCGGGGGTAAGTGATCCGGGATACCGTCTTATTCAGGAATTAAAAGCAAAGGGGGTGGCATTCACTGTATTGCCGGGGCCTTCTGCTGTAGTGACGGCTCTGGTAGGTTCCGGGTTGCCGAGTGATGCGTTCTTCTTCGGGGGCTTTCTGCCTGTTAAGTCCGGGCGTAAGGGCGTAGTGCTCCAGGCTGCGGTGCAGGCAAGCTATACGAGTATTTTCTATGAATCTCCGTTCCGTATTGTGAAAACGGTTCAGACCCTGGCGGAAATTGACCCGGAAGTCCCGCTCTGTGTGGCGCGCGAGCTTACCAAGGTATTTGAGACCTATCACCGGGGTAGTGCTGCATCTTTACTGGAGGAGTTCAAATCCAAACCTCCGAAAGGTGAAATGGTGCTGCTTGTGGGAGGACAGAATGCTCCCCGGGCCTGATGTTATATACATGCATAAAAAAGCCGCACCTGATAGGTGCGGCTTTTTTATGGAATGATTTATCTGCTCCTTCAGAACGGAACCGGGATAGTCTGCTCGCGGTCGGGACCAACACCCACAGAACCAACGGGGCAACCTACGACTTCGCCGAAACGCTTCACATAGGCCTTGCAGTTCTCGGGCAGCTCTTCCCAGGTGGTGCACTTGGAAATATCCTGCTTCCAGCCGGGCACGGTTTCGTAAATCGGTTCGCATTTGTCCCAGTCCTCAATACGGGCAGGGGGGTATTCCAGAATCTCATCGCCCAGTTTGTATGCAGTGCAGATTTTGATGGTATCCCGCTCGTCCAGACCGTCCAGATTGGTCATGGCCATTTCGTCGAAACCATTGAACATGGCCGAGAAACGAAGCACAACGCCATCTGTCCAGCCGCAGCGGCGGGGACGTCCGGTCGTGGCGCCGAATTCACGGCCAAGCCCGTGCAGATAATCAGCAATCTCATCGTCTTCCGTCACGAAAGGACCTGCACCCACTCGGGTGGTGTAGGCCTTGCACACGCCGATGATTTTGTCAATCCGGGTGGGGGCTACGCCGGAACCGGTGCAGCAACCGCCAGCGCTGGTGTTGGAGCTGGTCACGAAGGGATATGTGCCGAAGTCGATGTCGAGCATGGCGCCCTGAGCGCCTTCGAAGAGTACGGTCTTGCCGGCTTTAATGGCATTATTCACCACCGGAATGGTGTTGGTGATGTGGGGGCGCAGAACATCTGCCGCTGCCATGACGGCATCGAGCGTTACCTGGGGATCTGCCTTGGGCCAGCCAAGACGGGCCAGTTCGTCATTGGCTGTCTTGATGCGGGCTTCCAGTACACCACGCAGGCGGTCAGCATCGGCAAGGTCAATCATGCGGATGCCGATGCGGCGGGCTTTATCAGCATAGGTCGGGCCGATGCCCTGCTTGGTGGTGCCAATCTTCTGGTCGCCAAGAGCTTCTTCCTGAGCCGCGTCGATTTCCTTGTGGATGGGAAGCACGACATGAGCGCGGTCGGAAATGAGCAGCTTCTCCGGGGTGATGGTGACCCCCTTTTCCTGCAGGTAGTTGATTTCCTCCACCAGAGAGGTGGGGTTTATCACTACACCGTTGCCGATGATGTTGACCTTGTTGTCCCAGAGGATGCCGGAGGGAACAAGGTGCAGTACATATTTCTGACCGTTGGCAATAACGGTGTGGCCGGCGTTGCTGCCACCTTGACTGCGCACCACCAGGTCGGCGGTCTCGGTAAGGAAGTCGATGACTTTCCCTTTGCCTTCATCTCCCCACTGGGAGCCAATGACTAGTGTATTCATGTCAGGAAATGGTTATTTTGCAGAGTTAATCATGCTCATGAACGTGCCGAATGTGCAGCCGTTCTTTGCTTCCGGTGTGTATTCCAGACCGGCGGCAATCTTCTCGCGGCAGATGATACCGGCGACGCTTTCGTCATTCAGGTTGAGATGTGTCACTTCAACTCCGGCGGGCAGGGAGTCTGCCTGTACGGCAAAGCTGTGATTCGGAGCGGTGATTTCCACTTTGCCAGTGGTCAGGTCTTTGACCGGCTGGTTAGCGCCGCGGTGACCGAACTTCAGGCGGGCTGTGGTGCCACCCAGGGCTATGCCAAGAATCTGATGCCCGAGGCCAAGACCAAATACAGGAACCTTGCCAAGCAGTTCCTTCACTGTGCTGATGACCTCTACGCAGGCGGCGGGGTCGCCGGGACCACTGGAGAGGAATACGCCATCGGGCTGCATGGCAAGAATGTCCGCAGCAGATGTTGTGGAAGGAACTACGGTGACTTCGCAACCATCCTGGCGCAGGGCGCGCAGGGTGCTGTTCCTGATGCCGAGGTCGATGGCTGCTACTTTGCAGGTGGCAGGAGCCAGCGTACCATAGTTGGTCATGTCTCCTGCGGTCTTGTTCGGCAATTTCCAGGGGCGGGAGTCTCCGCACCAGGTGTAGGTCTCCTTGCAGGTAACCTGATTGGCCAGGGCTGCACCATCAAGCATGGCGGCTTCCTTTGCGCGGGCTACTGCATCAGCCGCGCAAAGCTCGGTTGTCACGCATGCGCGCATACTGCCGTTTGTGCGGATGTGGCGTGCCAGCTTTCGGGTGTCCACTCCCTCAATGCCGGGAGTGTTGTGCCGCTTGAGCCAGTCGTTCATGGGAGAATCGGCTCGCCAGCTGGAGTGCAGGTTGGAAAGTTCGCCGATGATGATGGCGGCTGCCTGCGGTGCAGGGCTTTCGCTATCTTCCTCCACGATGCCGTAGTTGCCGATGAGGGAATAGGTCATCGCCAGAATCTGACCCTTGTAGGTGGGGTCAGTCACGATTTCCTGGTAGCCCATCACGGCGGTGTTGAAGCAGGCTTCGCCCGTTACAGTGCCAGTAGCACCAATGGAGATGCCTTCGAAAATTGTCCCGTCTTCTAATGCCAGAATTGCTTTCATGTGTTGAATTAAGCCGTGGAATTATACCAGCGTTATTTTGAGTTGGCAAGGCAATAATGATTCCGATGCCAAAAAACATCGCCCGTGCGCGCGTCAGGTGGGCATTGACGGGAAAATTCGTCATTTTGTCTAAGTTTGCTTGCGTTTGTGGGCCTTTTGTGTTTATAATATCGTGTCAGTAGAGAGGCGTTTGAGCATGGACGCCACGTAATGAACAACGAATATTCTGCAAGTTATGGAAAATGAAGAAATCAAGGAAACTCCGGTGAACGCCGCGCCTGCGCCGACGTCTGATGCCTGCGACCGTCTTAATGCCGCCCGCAAGTATGCAAGTGAGCAGTATGAAAAGATTCGCCGTGCTGCAGCAGAACAGATGGGGCATGTGCGTGAATATGCCGACCAGGCGCGTGCTCAGCTCAACGAAGGCTGGGATAAGGCCCGTGTGCAGATGAATGAGGGATGGGATAAGACCTGCTCCGCCGCAAAGGAATACCACAAGGCTGGCGAGGCTTACGTGAAAGAAAACCCCACAGGTAGTGTTCTTGGAGCATTGGGAATCGGTGTGCTGATTGGCCTTATACTGGGTGGCCGCCGTTAATGTGTGCGGGGAATCTCTGGTGGGAATGACTTATGTTTTCTCTCTTTAAAATTAAGGAGCAGAAAGCTGCGTTGTACGCTGAGGCTGTTGCTGCAGTGAAACAGGCGCGGTGTGTTGCTCAGCGCACATTGGAACACACCAGTGCGCTGGGTGAGTTGTTCTCTGCAGAGGTTAAGGAATATGCTCAGCACCAGGCACAACGCGTGGCAATGGTTATTATTGCCTGCGTCTTGTTGCTTGGTGCATATTTTACTTTTTGTGCGGTGCTGGCGGTTGTGCTGGGCATGTGGCTGGGGCTGGCCTGGGCTCTCTGTGTGGTCTTCCTGCTGAATTTTGCTTTGGCCCTGCTGTTGTTGCTGCGTGCGAAAGCGATGAGCGGTAAACAACTTGCGCCTGCAACAGTGGAGGAATTAAAGAACGACTGGCAATGTCTCAAATTACTTTGCAAGGGAAACAACGAGCGCTGATTCGTGTCGCAG
>JAFNWZ010000135.1 GCA_017379255.1 Akkermansia sp.
GCTCCTTTGCAACCCAAGCCCAAGAAGCCAGAGGTGGATTTGGGTGCGATTTTGGCTGAACTCAAGGCGATTCGAGAAGTCTTGACGACAGCTCCCGGTGTGGCAGAAAAGGCTCGCCAAGAGCGATTGGCTAAGGAAGAAGCCGATCGTCACGCGGTGGAAAACTTTGCATTGGTCTCGCAAGATCTTCACGCATTGATGGCCGAAGAGGCGAAGACTCAAGAAAAGGAACCGGCTCCTGTTCAAGAAGAAATCCAAGTTGCTCCGCTTTCTTATGACTTGGGAGCTTTGGGTGCGGAAAGTGAAGACTTTTTAACGCCGAGTCCGATGATTGGTAAGATGACCATTCGTCATCCGGTACAAGATGAGCCCAAACAGGAACAAGTCGCATCGGTTGAAGAAGATCTTTGTCCGTTTGATGTGCCTGAAACCGTTGAGTCCGAACCTGTTGTCGTTGAGGAGCAAGCGCCCGTCATTGAAGAGGTCGCTGAGGTTGTTGAAGAGGTCAAACCCGTTGAGGTTGTTAAGACGGAAGAACGTAAGCCTCAATTAGTGGTTCCGCCCTTGCCGGGACAACAAAAGGCTTTTACGATCGGTATGCGAGTCCAAACTCAAAAAGGACCGTCGTCTTTAATTCATTCTTCCCCCGTGTATTGGAAGAAGTAAAAAAGAAAACTCCCGCAAAATGCGGGAGTTTTTTTACGATATTGCCAAAGCGTAATTTTTGGTGTAATATCAACACTCTTCTGTCGGGGCGTAGCGCAGCCTGGTAGCGCACTTGCATGGGGTGCAAGGGGTCGTGGGTTCGAATCCCGCTTGCCCGATAAACAAAAACGCTCAGTAACGGATAAAGCCGCTGCTGAGCGTTTCTGCTTTACTTTGTGTCAGGGGCTGCATTTCGTTCTTTAACAAATCGGGAGGTATGGTATAATTCATGCCATGATGAGTTTGAGAACATGGTCGATCATGGTGTTTTCTGCGGTGAGTATGCTGCAGGTGCCGGCGGCGCTGGCAGAGCAGCAGGAGCACCCGTTTTTCCGCACGGCGCAGTACCCGGCGTGGTCGCAGATGACACCGGAGCAGGCGCTGGCAGATGCCCGGGCGGCGATTGAGGAGTCCCGTGAGCAGTTGGCGGCCCTGGCTGCCGTAAGCCAGGAAACGGCCACTTTTGAGAATACGTTTCAGGCGTGGTATGAGGCGGGGGAGAATCTGAAGCAGGTGGCCAATTATGTGTTTCACCTGCACACGGCGCTGGGGCGGCCGGATATGCAGCGCATGATGAGCCGGATTATGGCTGAGACCACGGCGTACAAGGCGGAAGGGGTGCATGCGGAGCGCATTGCCCGGGTGCTGCAGGAGGCAGCGGCGGCACCGTGGGTGGCTGGGCTGAGCCCGGCGCGGCAGCGTTTTGTGCAGCAGACGATGCAGGGCCTGCGGGATAGCGGTGTGCTGCTGCCGCCGGAGAAGCAGGCGCGCAAGGCTGAGATTGAGAAGGAGCTTTCGCAGCTGGGATTCCGGTTTAATTCCTTTGTGCAGAGTTCGCCTCTGGTGTGGCAGTTGGTCGTAACGGATGCTGCTGAGCTGGCGGGTATGCCGCGCGGGTGGATGCAGATGGCAGAGGCCGGAGGCCGGGAACTTGGTGAGGACGGGAAGCCTGCCTGGCTGGTGAATATGACGACGGTGCCTGCGGCGCCGGTGCTCCGGTATTGCCAGGTGGAGGAGACCCGCCGCAAGTGCTGGCTGGGTACAACCTGCGCCGGAACGGCGCGGGCGCTGGATACGGAGCCGCTTATTGTGCGGATTCTGGAGCTGCGCCACGAGCTGGCCACCATGCTGGGGTACGCGAATTTTGCAGATATGCAGGCGGCACGGCGCATGATGGGGTCCGGCCAGAAGGCGCTGGATTTTGTGGATGATATGCTGCAGCGGAGCAAACCCGCGTGGGATGCATACGTGGCGGCGGAAATGGAGCGTTTTTCCCGGGCTTGTGGTAAGGAGCTCAAGGCGGTGAATCCCTGGGATGTGGAGTTTCTGAACCGCCAGTTGCCGCCGGAGCGCAGCTCGTTCAATGTGAATGCGCTTACGCCGTATCTGCAGGCGGATAAGGTGGTTTCCGGGCTCATGCGCATCTGGGCAGACCTGCTGAGCCTGCATATTGAGGAATTGCCCACGGCCTGCCTGAAACCCGGTGAGACGCCGCCCCCCGGTGTGGTGGAGACCTGGCATCCGGATGTGCGCTGTTTTGCGGTGAAGGATGCCGCCACGGGACGGCACATGGGCTCGTTCTACATGGATATCATCGCGCGGCCGCATAAGCGGCCTCAGGCGTGGTGTCTGCCGCTGCGCGATGGTGAACCTGCGGCAGATGGCAGCCTGGGTGAGCCGCACCTGGCCGCGCTGATGGCGAACCTGACTCCGCCGCGTGCCGGGAAGCCGCATTTGTTCAACCACGGGGAGCTGTATATGTTGTTCCATGAGTTCGGGCACATGATGCACATGATGCTGGGGCATGGGGAGCTGCGCGCGCACTGCACGGCAGAGGTGGAGCGCGATTTCGTGGAAATGCCAAGCCAGTTGCAGGAAAGCTGGATCTGGGAGCCCGAGGCGCTGGCTTTGTTTACCAGCCACTATGCCACGGGGGAACCGCTGCCGGAGCGTCTGGCGCAGCAGTTGTCTGAAACCCGTGGTTCCAATCCCATTGAAATGCACATGCGCATGCTTTGTGCCAGCAAGCTGGACCTGGAGCTGCACATGCATTACCACGATAAGTACAAGGGCCGTCCCATTGATGAGGTGTCAGAGGAGATTCTGCGCCCCTGGCTTTTCCCGTATACGGTGCAGCCGCCCAGCGACATCCGCACGCTCAGCTATTCCATGGCAGAGGGGTATGCGGCTGCTGTGTATACCTACAAGTGGTCGGAGATGCTGGCGGCAGATGCCATGCGGCGCTTTAAGACCGAAGGTGTGCTGAATCCTGCCACCGGGGCGGATTACCGCCGCTGCATTCTGGAGCGTGGCAGCAGTGTGCCGGCCATGCAGCAGATACGGGATTTCCTGGGGCGTGAGCCAGACCCCGCGGCCCTTATTGAGCGTTATGCTAAGTAGGTGGAGAATGAGTCTGGTGTTTTTTTTGAGGGGGCTGAAGGTCTGTTATTCAGTGCGGCATTGAGTAGTCGCCCCGCGTTGCGGGGCTTCCGGCTCTGCCCTGCGGGCTACGCCGTGACAGGCATTTCATCCTTTGCGGAGCAAAGGATGAAATGCCGCCATGCTGGCGGCATGGTGTTATTCTGCCTGCAGCAGAATAACACAGGATTGCTGCGGGCGGGTCCAGCGGATGGGGAGTCCGGTGGTCAGCAGCGCATCGCCGCCAAGGGTGGCGGTGTGCAGCGGGCAGTGGTAGCCGGTGGCATCCGGCGCCAGCTCGGTGAGGGTGTAGCGGGTGGCTGGGTTGAGACCGCGCAGGGGGATGCGGGTCTGCTGGTCGGTGTAGACGCGCTGGGTGGTGTAGGCAAGCAGGAGGGCTTTGTCCTGGTGCGTGTAGAGCAGGGCGCAGTCCGGCCCTTCGTACGGGGAGACAAGGCGGTGCAGCTCACCCAGCTGGGTGATGGGGCGGAGTTCTTTTGCCAGGGAGACGCGGTCGCGGATTTCGTCCATTTCGGCATCGGAGAGGGCGCGGGGGTCGAGCTCCAGACCGAGGCGGCCGGCGAGGGCTACATCGAATCGGAATTTGAGGGAGGTTTCGCGGCCGGTGTAGCAGTTGGGGCTGGCGGTCACGTGGCAGCCGATGGCGTTGGCGGGGAAGAAGTAGGAGGCGGCCCACTGCATGCGGAGACGGTCGCAGGCATCTGTGTTGTCGGAGAGCCAGAATTCCTCGTGGAATGCGGCGGCGCCGCAGTCGAGCCTGCCGCCACCGGCAGAGCAGCATTGGAAGGTGACGCCGGGGAACTGGCGGCGCAGGTGGCGCATCTGTTCGTAGTAGCTGGCAATGTAGTCGAAGTACAGGTTGCCCTGGCGGTCTGCGGGCAGGTGGGTGGAGCCGGCATCGGTAATTTTGCGGTTGCAGTCCCACTTGATGTAGGATATGCCGGGGTGGGCGGCCAGGGTGCGCTGCACAGGGGCGGCTATGTTGGTGGCGGGGTTGGCGAGGTCGAGCACGAGCTGGTGGCGTTCCTCGCGCGGGGGGATGCCGGGGAGCCGGATGGCCCATTCCGGGTGGGCGGTGTAGAGGTGGCTGCGTGGGCTGACCATTTCCGGTTCCATCCAGAGGCCGAAATCAATGCCGCAGCTGGCGGCAAAGGCAGTGAGTTCGGTGAGGCCGCCGGGGAGTTTGGCTGCATCGGGTTCCCAGTCGCCCAGGGATGAGGTGTCGTCGTCCCGCTTGCCGAACCAGCCGTCATCCAGCACGAAGAGCTCTACCCCGAGCCGGGCGGTGCGCTGAATCATGGCACGCAGCGTGGGGGTGTGCACATCGAAATGCACGCCTTCCCAGCTGTTGAGCAGGGTGCGGCGGGTTTCCTGCCCGCGGGGGATGACGCGGCGGCGCAGGTAGCGGTGCAGGCTGCGGCTGGCTTGTGCGGCGCCGCTGTGGCTGTACACAAGGATGGCCGCGGGCAGGGTGATGCTGCTGCCTCCGGGCAGGGTGTACGGGCTGTGGGCAAAGTGGTGTCCCAGGCGCAGGTGCAGGTGGCCGTAGGGGCTGTGTTTGGCGGCGATGTCGTAGTTGCCGCTCCAGGCCAGGGCTGCCAGCAGGCACGACCGCCCGGTTTCCTGCGCGGGGCCGCCCAGGGAGAGGAGGATGCCGGGTGTGCCTTCCTGGGCGGTCTTGATGCCGGTGGTGGAGGCTACGCAGACGGTGCTGCCGCGTTCCACGCGCTGATGGTGCAGGAAGTTCTCGCCGCTCCAGCCGCCGCGGAAGGTGGTGAGGTGGTATTCTGCGGCGCGCAGGGGCAGGGCGGCGGAGTCTGCCTGCAGCAGGGTGATGCTGCCGCTGCCTTTGTTGGTGAGCGTGGGGATGAGGGTGAACGTGTCTTCTTCCGGGTAGGGCGTGAGGAGAAGCTGCACCTCCAGCTCCGGGTGGCGCGGGTCTGCCAGGGTGAAGCTCATGCCGCCGCTTGCGGCCGGTTTGCTGGTCAGCAGCCGCAGGTCGCAGCCCAGGGTGCCATCTGCATAGCGCAGGTGCAGCGCGTATTCGCCGGAATAGTTGCCCCACTGGCCGCGGGAGTCAAAATCGGTGGCGTAGAGCGGACCTTCTGCCGCGGGGGAGAGCAGGGCATCATCTGCCTCAGCCAGGCGCGGCCCCAGGTAGCAGAAGTGGAGTTTGCCTGCTTCTGTCACGCGCAGGCTCAGCTGGTTGCTCTCTGTGAATAAGTGCATCACTCCCGTTCAATTATTCCCTATTCACTATGCCTTTATTCCATGGTTCTGGCCTGGCGGCGGGCGGCGCGCAGGCGTTCGCGCTCGGCATGCGCCTTTTTGCCGGTGGTGGAGTTGCGGTCGGCATCCCGCGCGGCTTCCAGTGCGGCAATGGCCTCCAGCAGCTTGGCTTCGGAGGCCGGGGTGTGGGCTCCGGTATACATGGTGGTGTATTCCTGCAGCAGGAGGGGGTAGAGGCATTCAAAACCGAGGCGTTGTTTATCTGCCGGGGTGGTAAGGGGGTGCGCCATGAGTGCCCGGCAGGTGTTGAGGCATTTCTGAAGGGCCTCGCCTTGCAGGGGCTGGGTGAAGGCCATGCGCGCAAAGAGAAGGTATTGCTGCGCGGTGAAGTTGCGGCGCTCTGCCTGCGCGGCCCGGTCGGGGGCGCTGGCTGCGGCTTTGGCGGCTGCCAGGGTGGTGGGGGTCAGTTCATCGAGCGGCAGGGTGGCGTATGGGCCGGTGGCATCGCCGATGACGAGGCAGGGGAGTTCCTGTACTCCGGCTTTGAGGGCATTGGCTGCGTTGATGGCTTCTGGCAGGTTGGTGGCCTGTTCGTTGAGCACCACATAGCGGCATTCGCTCTGGGGGGCGGCTGCGCGCAGGGGCGCAAGCCGTCGGGCCATGGCGGCGGCGTTTGTGCCGGGCCGGAAATAGACGGTGTATTCCTCGCCCAGGGCTGTGAGGGCGCTGCACATCAGCAGCAGGGGCAGCAGGAGGCGTTTCATGCTGTGTAATCCGCTGCGCGGGAGATGGTGATGCGTTTGAAACGGGAGTCTGTGTCCTCTGACTGGGTGACGATGCCGGGGATGGTGGCGAGCTCGTTGTGCACCAGGCGGCGCTGGTAGGCATTCAGCTTTTCCATGAGCAGCGGGGTACCGGTCTTGAGCACGCGCTCGGCGCGGGAGCGGGCGCGGCGCAGCAGCTTGGCCTCGGCCCGGGCGCGGTAGTTGTCGCAGTCCACGCGCACGCGGGGGGCTTCCTCCCACCTGGCCTGCACCAGCCGGTTCACCATGTACTGGAGGTCGTCGAGCCGGTCGCCTTCATCGCCAATGAGGAAGCGGGCATCTGCGCTGGTGATGAGCAGGGAAATGCCGTCCTCATAGGGCTCGGTGGTGAGGGAAAAATCGAACCCGAGCGGGGTGAGCAGGTTTGTGGCGGCTTCGGTGGCCAGGGTGGTGAGGCGTTCGGCGGTCATGGAAGTTTGGAATTACGAATTACGAATTACGAATTACGAATTA
>JAFNWZ010000136.1 GCA_017379255.1 Akkermansia sp.
ATTTCCCCGTCAGCCTGCCTTGGGCAACAGAAGCTTCAGAATCCGGCAACCTGCCCGGCAAACACCGGAACGATACATGGGAGGCCCAGACCCTGCCGGTAGGCAATGGCCGCGTGGGCGGCACTATTTTCGGCGGCGACAAGCTCGACCGTGTTAACCTGAACGAAGTCAGTCTGTGGAGCGGTGGCCCTAATCTCCCCGACAACGGCAAGGGATATATCTATGGGCCCATGGCCACCAGAGACCAGTTCGGCTCATACCAGCCCTTCGGCGATTTGTACGTCTCATTTGACCTGAAGGGAGACTCCACCAAATACACGCGCTCACTTGACCTGAGAGACGGCATTGCCCGTGTTTCGTTCGAGGCTAATGGCTCAGAGTACGCACGCGAATGCTATGTGAGCAAACCTGACGATGTACTGGTCTATTCCGCCAGCACAGATGCCCCCAACGGTATGACCGCGCGCATTGCGCTGACCCCGAACCACACGGTTTCCTATTCCAAGCAGAAGCAGGGGCTCGTCATGAGCGGCACACTGGCGAATGGTGAAAAATTTGAGGGGCGACTCCTCATCAAGCACAAGGGAGGAGAACTGAAAGTCAAGGGCAAGACCGGCCAGGTAAATGTCAACTACCAGAAAAACGGCGCGGCTTCCTCCAACAGCAGTGATGCCCTGAAAGCCAGCTTCAAGGCAGACAACATGCCCTACGTTGAAATCAAGGGGGCTGAATCCTTTGTGGTATATGTTTCTCTTGCCACTGATTACAAGATGGATTTCGAAAGCAACTGGAAGGGGAAAGACCCGGCCAGCATCAACAAAGCCATTCTTTCCAAGGTGGAAAAGAAAAAGGAAAATGACATCCGCAGCCGCCACACCGCCAACTACAAGAAACTTTTCAACCGGTTGAGCATCAGCCTCGGCAAGACTGATGCAGACCGGGCCTCCCTCCCTACGGATGAACGAATCAGTGCATACAACGGCGATGACCCGGAACTGGAAGCAACCATTTACCAGTATGGCCGGTATGTGCTGATAAGCGGCTCACGCCCGGGAAATCTGCCGGTGAACCTGCAGGGCATCTGGAATGACAAAGTACACGCCGCCTGGGCCTGCGACTACCACAACAACATTAACCTGCAGATGTGCTACTGGGGAGCAGAGGTGGGCAATCTCTCGGAATGCCACCTGCCTTTCATCAATTTCATGCAGGCGATGGAAAAGCCGCTCACTAACATGACCTCCAAGCACTTTGGCCCCTCGGTCAAGGGCTGGACCACCCGCATCTCCCAGAATCCCTGGGGCGGCGGCGGCTGGGTGAAGTGGAATCCCCCGGTCAATGCCTGGTATGCCCTGCATGTGTGGGATCATTACACCTTCACGCATGACAAGGCTTACCTCAAAAACGTCGGTTATCCGATTCTGAAAAACATCTGCGCTTTCTGGGAGACTTATCTCAAGGAAGTAGGAGAAGGAGGCGAAGGGCTCATGTCTAACGGCAAGAAGCTCGATGTCAGCCAGTATCCTGAACTGAAGCGCATCAAGAAGGGCTCGCTGGTATCCCCCAACAGCTGGTCTCACGAATGGGGCCCGGATGAAGACGGCGTGATGCATGACCAGCAGCTCATCTGGGAGCTGTTTGATAACACGGCAAAGGCAGCAGCCGTGCTGGATGTGGACAAAGCCTGGGCAAAGAAGCTCATCAACCTGCGCGACCGCCTGGTACCCAATCGGGTGGCAGATGGCGGCTACCTGCAGGAATGGATTATTGACCGCCCGGACAAAGTTTCCGGACACCGCCACACCTCACACCTCATCGGCGTGTTCCCCGGTTCTTCCATTTCCATGGCCAAGACCCCGGATTTAGCCAAGGCTGCCATGAAGAGCCTGGAGCTGCGCGGCTGCGGTGGCGATAACCGCCGAAGCTGGACCTGGCCGTGGCGCACCGCGCTCTGGGCGCGTTTCGGCAACACGCACCAGGCATACGAGATGGTGCAGAGCTATATCCGCTACAACGTGTTGGACAACCTGTTCGGCAACCACCCGCCCATGCAGATGGACGGCACATACGGCATGACCGGCGGTATGAGCGAGATGCTGATACAGAGCCACGCCGGCCAGATTGAGCTGCTGCCGACCCTGCCGGATGCCTGGGCTGAAGGATACGTCAAAGGCATTCGCGCCCGCGGTGATATCACCGTTGACATGGAATGGAAGAATGGCAAGGTGACCCGCTACGCGCTCAAATCCGCCACGAACCACGAACCGGTCACGGTCGTCGTGAATGGCAAGGCGAGGAAAATCACCCCCACCAGTCTGACGCAGGACACAGACAACGGCGATACCGCCAAGAAGAAGGGCAAAAAGAAGGCCAAGAAGAAGAAAAAGAAAAAAGCCTGATTACGCCTCCCGCTTTTCCCGCTCTCTCACCATAACGGTGAGAGAGCTTTTTTCAGAGCGCAGAATCATGCTACATGCAACGCAAATCGACTTCTTGCTTGCCTTCCTGGTAAAATCTGCTACGATGGTTCGCGAGTGGCAGAAGATACATCCATCCCGAACCCGAGCGACAACGAGCTTGAACAGCTCGCTGCGCGCACGCGGCGTAGTCTCATCATGAGACTGGGAGACTGGAAGGACCAGCGCAGCTGGGATGAGTTCTACCGCACATACTGGCGACTCATCTATTCCGTAGCCCTCAAAGCAGGACTAAGAGAGGATGAAGCCTGGGATGTGGTGCAGGAAACGGTACTCACCATTGCCAAGCAGAGTCTCAAGAACACCTACGACCCGGAGAGAGGCTCTTTCAAAATGTGGCTGTGGAATGTAACACGCTGGCGCATCAATGACCAGTTCCGGATGCGTGGCAAAGCCCCCCTTCCCCCCACCAGTACAGGAGAAAGCACCACCTCCCGGGAACCCGTGGAAAACGTGCCGGACACTTCCGACAATAACTTCTCCGAAATATGGGAGCGGGAATGGCAGCAGAATATCATGAAAGCCGCCATCGAGCGTGTAAAGCTGCGCGTGTCCCCCCGCCAGTTCCAGATTTTTGACTACAATGTACTCCAGGGGCTCAACGCCACAGAAGTGCGACGCAGGCTGGGGGTAAGCATGGCGCAGGTCTACCTGGCCAAGCACCGCGTGGGTGCCATTCTCAAAAAGGAAATAGCCTACATACGGGAGCAGGAGAAATAGGGAATCACACCCACCACACACCACCCCGCTGCAGTGCCTCATGCAGCGAGGCCAGCACCTGCCCCGGGCTGAACCCGGCAGCCCGCAATGATGCTATGGAACGGGCACCATCCCGCTTAGCCAGGCGCTTGCCTGCATTATCACGCAGCAAGGCATGGTGGCAATACTGCGGCACCGGCAAGCCCAGCACACCTTGCAAGGCCCGGTGTATGTGGGTCGCGTCAAACAAATCAGCCCCGCGGGTCACATGGGTCACCCCCTGGGCGGCATCATCCACCACAACCGACAGGTGATAACTGGCAGGAAAATCCTTACGCGCCAGCACCACATCCCCATACACAGCAGGCACGCAACGCTGCGTGCCGCGGTGCATATCATGCCAGGTAGGGCAACCTATCAAATCCTGCACACGCTGCATATCCAGCCGCCAGCTGTGCGGAAGCCCGGCGGCCAGTTTTTCCGCTACCGCATCAGCAGGCAAGCAGCGGCATGTACCCGGGTACAAATACCCCAGTGTAGCATGGGGCGCGCGCCCCATTTCCGCAACTTGCGACTTGATTTCGGAACGCGTGCAGAAGCAGGGATAGAGCACCCCCATGCGGCGCAGCGTCTCCAGCGTTTGTTCATAGACGCCAAAACGCTGCGTCTGCACCATCACCTCGCCATCAAAATGCAGGTTCAACCAGCGCAGGTCCTCGTACATGAGCTCCAGATACTCCGGATGCTGCGCGCGCTGGTCAATATCTTCAACGCGCAGCAGACACCGCCCGCCGTGAGCATCTGCCAGGCGGCGGGCCTGCAAGGCTGCCAGCAGATGCCCCACATGCAGAGGCCCGCTCGGGCTCGGTGCAAAGCGCGTTGTCACCTGCGCTTTCTGCAGCATGGCGGTGTGTATCAGAATTGGGCTTTAAGGATAATCTCCGTCACTCGGCGCGCACCAGCGCCGGCAGCAGTCGAACGCGGGTAAAGGCACTGAGCACGGTAATAATTAGCCAGCGCTGAACCATATTCCCGCCGCTGCTCGCACTCCTTGGCTTTCTCCAGAGCCTGCGTGAAATCATGCGCAGCGAGAGCATACCGGTTCAACGCATCGCGGTACTTCTCATCCTCCTTGTATCGGGCATCCTGTTCGCCGCGTTCCAGCAGCGTTTCGTATGCCATACAAGGCCCCATCACGGAATCCTGCTTAGCAATAATTTCCAGCTGCGTCAGCATGCCGTCAATCGTGCCGATAAGGGTAATTGCTTCCTTGTACTGCTGCTTCAGCTCCTGGTCTATGGCCACTACCTCGAATTTATCCTGTTCATTGTACACCGTCCGGTATGCCTTCCGGGCCATGAGCGTGCGGAATTCATCGCGCACGGCATCCTGGTTGTCCACTTTTTCCAGCTGTTCACGCCCTTTCTGCAAGTTCGGATTCTTCGGCCAGATGGTGCCAGCCTTGGTGATTTCCGCATTGAAGCGTTCATCGTCACCGGCCTTGAGCGCCTTGGCCGCATTGCGCAGGTGCAAATCGCTCTGCGCCTTGCGCCCGGCACAGTAGCTCGACAGCATCGAATCATCAAAATCGACATCCAACTGCTTCAACTTAGCCGCAATTTCCTCAACGGTTCCGTAATCACGAGCATTTAATGCCGGCAACGCGCGCTTCCGCAAACTCCAGTATTCGGCAATGCGGCGGCGGCCCTCAATCGGGAACGTGGCCACGCTTTCCATATATTCGCCGGTGGCCACCGCCTGAATAAGGCTTTGCGTGGCTTCCCCCAGCTTATTCTGCGCCAGCATATTAACCACAGCTTCCATATTCTGGTCCACATCGCGGCGCATGTTGGCGGCAATGGTAGCCATGGTATTCACCGTGGGCGGCAGACCAACGCCACCCTCAAACAACTTGCCAGCCTGGGATTCACTGTCAATTTTCAGAGTCGTATCACCATCACGGAAAATGTGCCGGTATGTATGTGCGCCAATCAGGGCGTGATTATAACGCCGCTGCATCAGCATGGAAACAATAGTGCTCTGGAAATTAATCTTGGACAATTCGGTGGCGGCCACACTCTCAGCATCATTCTTGACGCCCAGGGTCTCCTTTTTCTTTACCTTGGTTTTGTTGTGCTCGATCAGGTAATCATTCGTAGTCGTCTTCTGAGCCTGGGCATTCTTATCCCTGGAGGCTGTGCCTTTTCCAGTGTTACGGCTTTCATACCGGTTGGTTCGTTCCACCAACTTGTCAATCTCCTTTTCCAGCGCTGCATTCTCGCGGTCGCGAGAGCGGTTCGCATACTGGACAGCCAACGCGCTGGCAATGGCACTCGCAAGCGATGCCGCCTGGCCGGAGTCCCCCTCATACTCATTGAGCTCGTACAGACCGTTACCGATTCTGACCAGCACCTCGCTACCAATTTCTCTCTTGGAACGCGCAGATTTCTGGGTCAGTTTCAACAGTTCGTTCATCTTCTTGCGATAACGCTTTGCATCGGAGCTGACATCAGGATTCTGCTGCAGGTACTTTTCAAAGCGGGCGCGCACAAGCTCATTATTTCCCACATCAATCTTGGCCCCGTTATAAGTCATGGTGTTGGAGGCGGGGTCAAGCAGAGGAATTTCCATACCCAGCACCTGGGGATTCGGTGTTTCTCCGCTGCTTGTATCCACATAGGACTGGCCAACTTTGGGAGCCTCTGTTCCCTGCTGATTACTCTGAGACACATTGCCAAGGCCCTGCGCCCAGACCGGACTGACCAGCATGCCACCGCAAAGCAACGTACACGCACGCCAATATGAAATCATCGTCTTCATTACTCCGCCTCCACTTTTTCAACTACCATAATACCTTTGACCTCAGCACCGTTGGCATCGCGACCATTCCGGCATACCACATAAAAAGTAAACGTATCCCCGCGGGTCAGGTTCACCCTGCCGCTCACCCCGCTGCGCACCAGCAGAGGCAGGCGTTCCTGCGGATTATTCGGCAATGAAACAGCCACCACGCGGTCATTCCCCAGGGTTTCAATATTCTCCACGCGCGCCGACAGTGCATAAGAATTGCCAGTCAGGCGAGATGCATCAGCCCGATAATCTGCTACCCGGAACCGGGAATCCTGCGTTCCTTCCTTCGGAGCAGAAGGCTTCATCACCACAGCCGCAGCAACAGCCAGCAACAACACGGCAGCGCCACCGCCCAGGGCCAGCGGCAACTGCGATTTCTTGTTTTTTGAAGAACGTCTTTTTCTTGCCATAAACAATCTGAATTCAGTAAATTATTCCCAACGGGTGCGGCGCACGCCAATGTATGTAAGAACCACGCCAAAAACCACATGCCCGAGCAACACCAGCAAACACGGGCCACTGCCTGCAAATGAGGTCTGCACAATGCTGTTCACCGCCTTGAGCACCTCTGATTCCAGGCCGCCATTCACACTGCCGCTCCATGCCCAGTATGCCGAAATAAACGGCTGGGTAAAGCGCTCTACAAAGTCCGGCAGCGCCAGCACTGCACCAGAAAGAGGCAGCTGGAAACCCACCAGATAGATACTGAGCAGAGAAGCCTGGTCCGGGCTCTTGCAGTTAGCAGATATACCCAGGCACACCGTGGTCATCGCGGCATTGGCCAGCAGCAGGAACACCAGATGATTCAACACATCCCCACGCAGCGGCCAGCAATACTGCACAAAGGCAAACATCCACAAGCTCTGTACCAGCACCAGCACACTCAAAAACACCAGCTTGGAGGCCAGATATGCCCCGGGACTGGTTCCGGCAAATTTCTCTTTCTCCAGAATCAGACGCTCGCCGGCAATTTCACGGGCCGAATTATTTGACCCCATGAGCCCCAGAAGAATCACCTGGAACATAATGATGCCGGACACAGCGGAGCCGACACGGGCGCGCACCTCTGCCTGCTCCTGCTGGGCCTGCACCTCTGCGGCCAAGTCATTACCCATGGTATCAGTCAGCTGCAGCAGCTGGTCCTGCCCTTTGCTGGAGAACAAAGCCACCAGAATCGGGAAAATCACAATCATCGCCACCTGCAGCCAGAGCTGCGTGCGGTCGCGGAACAATATCGTAAAGCGACGGCGCAGCAAAGTGCTGAACTGAGCCATGAAGGAAGGTTGAGCCACAGGCGTTTCCCCGGCGGCGTCTCCAGCGTCACCTGGCGCAGGCAGCGGCACCCCCGCTGCGGCAAATTTCTCTATATGTTTCTTTTCCAGTCGCTGGTAGTAATCTGCACGGTGTTTCAACCAGCTCTGGCGCCACTCATCGGGCTCGCGCATAGCCAGCTTCGGGTAAACCTCCTCGAAATTCCTCTCTCCGAAATAATGCACCATCAGCTCAGGCGAGCCGTGATACGCAAGGTTCCCCCGCACC
>JAFNWZ010000137.1 GCA_017379255.1 Akkermansia sp.
CAAGCAGTATGTATTGGGTATCATGTTCTACCGCTATATCAGCGAGAACCTCACCTATTATATTAATAAGGGCGAACACGAGTCAGGTGACACCTCGTTTGACTATGCAGCCCTATCCGATGCGGATGCCGAGGCAGCACGCGCGGGCCTCATAGAGGAGAAGGGTTTCTTTATCCTCCCCAGCCAACTGTTCTGCAATGTCCGCCGTCGTGCTAAGAACGATGCCGACCTCAATATCACGCTGGAGAACGCTTTCCGCGCGATAGAGCAGAGCGCCATGGGTGCGGATAGCGAAGGCGATTTCGCAGGCCTCTTTGCCGATGTGGAGAATATTCTCGCCAACTACGACATGGTGGTCATCAACTACGCCCAGCTCCGCGTCTGCGGCGAGCAGATCAACGCCATCAAGTGGCTTACGGTGATTCTGGACGAAGGCCAGCAGATTAAGAACCCGGATTCCAAGGCCGCCAAGGCAGCCCGCGAAATCAACGCGTACAACCGTCTGGTGCTTTCCGGTACGCCTATCGAAAACCGCCTGCTGGATATGTGGTCGCTTATGGCCTTCGCCATGCCTGGTGTGCTGGGCAGCCGCGCCTACTTCAAGAAGCGTTTCGACAAGCGCAAGGACTCCCAGAGCCAGAACCGCCTGGCCGCGCGCCTCAAGCCCTTCCTCCTGCGCCGCACCAAGCAGCAGGTGGCCAAGGACCTGCCGCCGCGTACGGAAGAAGAGGTATACGCCAAGATGGAAGGCATCCAGCGCCAGCTGTACAAGGCCGAGCTGCGCCGCATCCAGAAGGCCCTGCTGGGCGTGGATTCCGACGAGTCGGTGAAGAAGAACTCCTTCGCCATTCTGCAGGGCCTCATGCGCCTGCGCCAGATCTGCTGTCACCCCGGCCTGGTGGACCCGAAGTACGCCAAGGAGGACAGCGCCAAGCTCACCGCCCTCTTCTACCTGCTCGACCAGCTGCGTGAGGAAGGTCACAAGGTGCTGGTGTTCTCCCAGTTCGTGTCGATGCTTGAGATTATCAAGGCCCGCCTTGAAGAGAACAACCACCCGTATAACTACCTCACCGGCCAGACCAAGGACCGTAAGGCCGAAATCGAGAAGTTCCAGACCACCAAGGAACCCAGCGTGTTCCTGCTTTCCCTCAAGGCAGGTGGTGCCGGTCTTAACCTTACCTCGGCCTCCTACGTCATTCTGTATGACCCGTGGTGGAACCCGGCTGTGGAAAGCCAGGCTATTGACCGTACACACCGAATCGGCCAGAAGAACAAGGTGATTGCTTACCGCCTGCTTACCCGCGATTCCGTGGAAGAGAAGATCCGCGTGCTGCAGCACCAGAAGAACCAGCTGGTTACCAACGTGCTCGGCGATGAAGGCTTTGCCTCCAGCCTCGACCTCAACGACCTGCAGTTCATCTTGGCCCACGGTGGCGAGGATAACGACGATGATGTCGTTGTGGATGTGTAAGCCGCCGAACGCTTCACTTACAGAAAGCCCCGCCTTTTCTCCGGAAGGCGGGGCTTTCTGTAAGTGCTGTTGGAAAGGGAAGGCCGTATCAGTCTTCTTCCTCCTCTGCCTTGAAATTGGGGCGGGAGGTGACAAAAAGGAAGATGATGCCCACGCAAAGGGACATGCAGCCGTAGAGCACAAAGGCGCTGACGCTGGCCGGGTCATTCACCAGGGAGGTGAGGAACACCACAAGGAGGTTGCCCAGGGTGCTGGTGAGCAGCCAGAAGCTGGAAACGATGCTCTTGAGGTTCTTGCCGGCGGCGGTGTAGGCGTATTCAAGCCCCGTGGTGCTCACCAGAATTTCTGAGAGGGTGAGCAGGAAGTAGGGAATGCACTGCCACAGGATGCTCAGCTGGAGGCCTGCATCAATCTGCTGCTGCAGGGCAGCCACGGCACCGTAGGCGATGCCTGCCAGCAGAATACCCATGCCCATGCGCTTGAGCGGTGCGCCCCAGCGGCCGATGCAGGGATATACAAAGAGCGTGACCAGCGGCACAAAAATCATGATGAGCAGCGGGTTGAAGCTCTGCATCTCCTCAGCCCCGAAGCTGAACCGGAGGCTGCCCCAGCTCAGGTCGATGCTCTGCATCTCCTTGCCTTGCAGCACCCAGGAGGAGGCGGTCTGGTCATACAGACTCCAGAAGGGGATAATCATGAGGAATACCACCAGCACGCGCGCCAGGTTGCGCGCGCCGCGCTGCTCGTTCCCGGTGAATCGGGCGTTGGTTTCTTCCTTGCTGTTGAAAATCATGCTGCCTGCCAGCCCCAGGAAGCCTTTCATACCGGTAGCGGCGGCCAGCTTGAGCCCGGCCAGTGCCAGTACGAGGATATAGAGCAGCAGGGCGATGAGCCCGCAGAGGGCGGAAATGATTTCGCTTGCTCCGCTCAGCGCGGCAAGCTGCGTCGCTCCTCCGTGCGCCCAGTTGCCGAGCAGCACCACGATGGGGGCTATCACGATGAAGGCTGCAATACCGATGGCCGTATTGGTGGCGCGGGCCACAGCTTCACCGCCGAAACGCGCGCAGGCGGTGGCGGCGCCGCTGAATACGCGGGTGAGCAGGGCGCGCAGGAATTCCGGCTGGGTGGGGGGCACATGGTTGTATTTTCTGCGCCCCAGCCAGAAGATGAGCGTGGCCAGTGCCATGAAGATGCCGGGAATGCCGAAGGCCCAGCTGTAGCCCCAGTTCTGGCGCACCCAGGGGATGACCAGGAAGGAGAAGAACGAACCCAGGTTGACGGACCAGTAGAAAGCCGCATACAGGCGGGTCATGGTGGGGCCGTTCTTTTCATCTTCCGGTACCTGGTCGCCTACAAAGGCAGAGACGCAGGGCTTGATACCACCCGCGCCCACGGCAATGATGGCCAGACCGGCAAAGAGCACCCACTTACGGGTCTCAGCATCGCCCGCAAAGTCGGCCATGGCCAGCACGGCGTTGCCAAGGCAGTAGAGCAGGGAGATGGAGAAGATGGTGCGGTAGCGCCCCAGGAAGCGGTCTGCCAGCCAGGCACCCAGCAACGGCATCAGGTAGGTGCAGGCAATGAAGAGGTGGACTACTTCAGTGGCTTCGTTCTTAGACATGAGGAGCATCCCCGTCATGTAAGCGACGAGGATGCTCCGCATACCATAGAAGCTGAATCGTTCGCAGGCCTCATTGCCTACGATGTATTTGGTCTGTGCAGGCAGGGCCATGACGAATCGTTTGTTCTCGGTTTACTGTTGGTTGTTAAGCTTGATGTGTTCGGAGAGCTTCACGTTGTAGCGGGTGTAGGCATCGTGCAGCCAGTCGAGCAGCACATTTCCGCGCAGACGGGCGTTCTGTGCCGGAATGTGCATGAAAGACTTCATGGCCGTGTACTGGGCGCTGGTTTCTACGGTGCGGCCGGTCACGCCGGAGATGCGGGTGCCGCCATTGAGTGTCACCATGGGGGCAAGCTTGCCGCTGGGCACGCTGATGAGGGCCTGAACCTCCAGCCCCATGGGCAGTCCCTTGTGGGAAATACCCAGACCCGCCGGGCCGAAGTCTTCCACGATGGCACCGTGTTCGGCAGCCTTGGCAAAGGCGGCATCAAGCCCGCCTTCTTCGCAGGCCTTGGTCATTTCCTCGTACAGCTTGGCGGAGGCATCGGCCAGGGCATTGGTGACGCGCTCTGCCTGCAGGTCGGCGGCAGCGGCGGCCTTGGCGGCTTCAAAATCCAGCACGCTGGGTTCTTCAATGGCTTCTACGCGGATGAAGGCCAGTTTGCCATCGCTGGTGGGGAAATAGCCACGCACCTGGCGGATGCTGGGCAGCTCGTCATCTGTGCCGGCAGCTTTGGCGGCTTCGAACTCTGCAACCGTGGGGGCGGTATCCACCTCGTTGAAGGCGATTTCTGCCAGGGTGGTGGTGTTGCCGTTGTGTTCCACCTGGGTGCGCATGGCCTCGGGGGCATCAGCCAGCGTGCAGAGCGCAAAGGTGGTGTGGCTCTTGCCCTCGGCGTTCAGGTAGGTAAAGGCTTCGTTCTCCGGATTCTCAGCGGCGGCGGCAAGCTTCTGGTCAAAGCCCTTGCCATTGGCCTGGGAGAGCTCCTGCATGAGGATGTCTGCCGCGGCCATGAGGCCTTCCATGCTGGAGCCTTCTGCCGGGGTGAGGGTGTACACGGAAACAATGCGGCGCTCGGTGCTCTTGTAGTTTTCCTTGTGCTGCTCCCAGTAGGCTTTCAGTTCTTCATCCGTGGCAGCAGCAGGGGCAGGCAGGCGGTCCTTGGCCAGCCAGGCGGTCTTGCCGCGCATCTGCTGGTTCATCACATCCACCAGGTCGCTGGTGCTCTTGTTCTGCAGCTGCAAGCCTTCGGTCATAAGGTTGCCCACGGCTTCCCACACCATCATGTCGGCAATCACACTGCGGAAAGCCTTTTCCTGCTGGTTGTTGGCGGCGCCGTTGCGGAAACCGGTCATGCGCTGGTAGAGCTCCTGGTCGAAGCTTCCGTCAGCCTTCTTGAACACGGGCATGGCCTGCAGGTAGGTATCCACCTGTTCCTTGGAGGGGGAAATGCCCAGCTCGCGTGCCTGTTCCTGAATCACGGCGCGGTTCACGGCCACGTTTACGGCGCTGTCATCAGCAAAGCCATAGCTCCAGCTCTGGTAAATGCCGCCCAGGAACTGGAGGAAGGCGTCATATTCCGGGTGTTCTGTTGTCCAGGCCTGCAGGGCTGCCATCTCGGTGTCATCCAGCTCCTCGTTATCGTTCTTGTCGAACATGGCGCGGAGCTTGCTGCTGGTATTGTTGTGCAGGGTCTGCACGTAGCTCTGGCCGGTTTCGCCCAGATTGGCGGTTTCGGGGTAGGAATACCCGGTGCCGTTCACTTGGATGTAGTAGTCCTTGACAAACATGTTGCCGCGGTCACCGTAGTCCATCATCAGCAGGCCCAGACCAACGCCGGCCACCACGATGAGTACGAGAAGCGAGTTTTTGCGGATGAATTCGAGTGCGCTCATGGTAAATTCGTGCTAATGCGGCTATTCTACGCTTTTCCCCCGGCGTTGCAAGCTAGAAAAGCGCCCCGCTGTGTCAGTATCGGTTTGCATCCGGCTTCCTGTTGTGCTATCATCCCGCGCGTGAATCCGGAGTCCAGAGTCGTGGAAGTGGTGGCTGCCCTCATTCTGAATGAGGCGGGGCAGGTGCTGGCTGTAAAATGCCCGGAGCGCAAGCACGGCGGCGGCTGGGAGTTCCCTGGCGGTAAGATTGAGCCGGGGGAAACCCCGCAGGCCGCTGTGGTGCGTGAAATTGCGGAGGAGCTGGGGCTGCAGGTGCAGGTGGGGGATTTGCTGCACACGGTGGAGTGGGATTACCCGGCTTTTCACCTGAGCATGCAGTGCTTCCTGTGCCGCATTGCGGGCGGGGAGCTGCAGCTGCACGAGCACACTGAAGCCCGCTGGCTGGATGCTGCAGCGCTGCACAGTGTCCCCTGGCTTCCGGCAGATGTGGATATCCTGCCGCATCTGGCGGGAGTATTGCGCTAAATCCCATGTGCTGACGGCGTGGTAGCTTGACACTACGCGCGTATTCTGCTATATCGCAGGTATGTTTTCCCTCCTTTCCGACAAGCTCGATGATGCTTTCCGCAAAATGCGCGGGCTCAGTAAGATAACTGAGTCCAATATCAAGGATGCCCTGCGCGATGTGCGCATGGCGCTGCTGGATGCAGATGTGGAGTACAGCGTGGCGCGTGAGTTCATTGCGCATGTGAAGGAAGAGGCCATGGGTGAGAAGGTGCTTAAGTCGGTGAAGCCGGGTGAGCAGATTGTCAAGATTTTCCGAGACCAGCTGGCAGACCTGCTGGGGGGAGATGCCGCCCCGCTGCAGCTGGAGCCAGCCCCCGCCCGCATTCTGGTGGTGGGTCTGAATGGTGCTGGTAAAACGACCACGAGCGCCAAGCTGGCACGCCGCTTGAAGATGGAGGGGCACAAGCCGCTTCTGGTGGCCTGTGACCTGATTCGCCCTGCTGCCATTGACCAGCTGGCAACGCTGGCCGGGCAGATTGAAGTGCCGGTGTATACTCCTTCTGCCTCAGAAAAGGATGTTATCCGTGTGGCAAAGGATGCCCTCAAATGGGCAGCCGGACAGGAACACGATGTGATTATCTTTGATACCGCAGGCCGCCAGGAGGTGGACGAGGAGCTGGTGGCTGAGCTGAAAAAGCTGGCTAAGTTCCTGAACGCCCAGGAATCCCTGCTGGTGGCCGATGCCGCCACCGGCCAGCAGGCCGTGCGCGTGGCTCAGGCGTTTGACCAGGCGGTGGGGCTCACGGGTATCATCCTCACCAAGCTGGATGGCGATGCCCGCGGCGGCGCGGCGCTGTCCATGCGTGCCATCACCGGCAAGCCCATCAAGTACATGGGCGAGGGAGAGAAGCTCGATATGTTCGGCCCGTTTGTGCCGCAGCGCATGGCCGACCGCATCCTGGGCATGGGCGATATCGTGGGCCTGGTGGAAAAAGCTGCCGAGAAGATTGACCAGGAGTCTGCCATGAACTCGATGACCCGCATGATGAGCGGCGAGTTCAATTTCAATGATTTCCTGAGCCAGATGAAGATGATGCAGAGCCTGGGCCCGCTGGAGGGGCTGCTGGGCCTGCTGCCTGGCTTCAGCAAGATTAAGAAGCAGCTGCCGGAGGGCGCCATGGACCCGAAGCGCATGAAGCGTATGGAGGCCATCGTGCTTTCCATGACCCCGGCAGAGCGAGCCAACTACAAGCTGCTCATTCCGAGCCGCCGCCGCCGTATTGCCAAGGGCTCCGGTGTGTCGGAGATTGAGGTGAACCGCTTTATCAAGAACTTCAAGGAAATGAAG